>JACQBY010000014.1 GCA_016201875.1 Nitrospirota bacterium | reverse complement strand
GTTGTAATACTGCATCCCGTTTTTCATCTGGCGGATCTGTTTGAGAAAATCGTCCAGCACTTCGCGGGATTGGACAAAATCGATGTCGTTGGTTTGAATAATCAAAAGAGGAGAGGAGTGATAGTTGAAGAAAAACTGATTATAATTTTCAATGAGGATCTGAAGATACTCTTCTTCAATCTCTTTTTCAAACTCCCGCCCTCTTTTTTTGATCCGCTGGAAAAGGGTCCTCGGTTCGGCCTGAAGATAAATCACCAGATCGGGCGTGGAAATCTGCCCCTGCAATAACTTTTGAATCTGCTGATAAAGCGTAAACTCTTCTTCTTTAACCAGATTGATGGATGCGAAGATCTGGTCTTTGGCAAACAGGTAGTCTGAAATGGTGTTTCTGGAGAAAAGGTCGAGCTGGAACAATTCCTGCTGCTGCTGGTACCGCGACAGGAGAAAAAAGAGCTGTGTCTGAAAAGCGTAGAGCTCCGGATGATGATAAAATCTGGGCAAAAAGGGATTTTCTTCCGCCTTCTCGAGGATCAGCCTCCCGTTCAGCTCTCTGGCCAGAATCCGGGCCAGACTGGTTTTCCCGACCCCGATCGGCCCTTCAACCGCAATGTACCGGTGTTCTTTATCTTTCATCTGACCGCTCCCCTCTCATGGAACCGGGAAGAATAGCGTTCTACTTTTTCAGCCGAATCATTTTTTTTGAGAAGTTCCCCGATGGTTTCAAGAGAAACAGGATGGACCCAGCCGGGGGCGATCTCCGCCAGAGGGATCAGGACAAACCGCCTCAGGTGAAGGCGGGGATGAGGGACTCGCAATCCTTCTTCTTCAATGATCCCGGAGCCGTAGAATAAAAGATCGATATCCAGAACCCTGGGCATGTTTAAAGCGGTCCTGACCCTCCCCTGTTTTTTTTCAATCGCCAAAAATTCCGACAACAGGGCTCTTGCGGAAAGAGCGGTTTCGATCTGAATCACGGCATTGAGGTACAATGGCTGAGTGGAGATATTCCCCACCGGCTCGGTCTCATAAAAGGACGACCGGCGGAGGACTTTCGTCATCCCTTTTAAGCCGTCCATTTCTTCAATCGCGCCCTGAAGGGTTTGAAAACGATCTCCAAGGTTGGCTCCCAGCCCCGCAAACGCTATCATTTCCCGAGACCGAGGACGTCCTGCATATCATACATGCCCGGCGGACGGTTAACCACCCAGGCGGCGGCGGTTAATGCCCCCTGCGCAAAATTATCCCGCGACGTCGCCTTATGGGTAATCTCCAGGCGCTCTCCCATGCCGGCAAAATAAGCCGTATGCTCTCCCACAATGTCTCCGGCCCGCACCGATTGAATCCCGATCTCTTTTTTCTTTCTCGCCCCGGTCATCCCCTGCCGGCCGTATACGGCGACATTCACAAGCTTTTCGCCAATCGCTTCGGACAGAATCCGGGCCATTTTCAGAGCGGTCCCGCTCGGAGCGTCTTTTTTCATACGGTGATGGAGTTCGACTATCTCCATGTCGTACTCCTGTCCGAGCTTTAAAGCGACTTCCTTCAGGATTTTAAACATCATATTGACCCCGATGCTCATATTGGGAGAATAAACCACCGGCATTTTTTCGGCGATGCGCGACAGCTCCTCGATCTGGCCGCCCGAAAAGCCGGTCGTCCCGACAACCATCGGCATGCCGAGCGTTTCGGCCCGCCGGCAGAAGGCGAGGGTCGATTCGGGAGCGGTAAAATCAATCCCCACGGTTTTTCCGCTTAACGAAGCGGGGAATTGCTCCGAAATTTGAACCCCGGAGCGCTCCAATCCAGCCGACGCCCCTGCATCCTTCCCGATCAACGGATGCCCTGGGGCTTCAATCGCCGAAACAAGCTTAAAATTCTTATTCTTTAAAATGAGGGAGATGATTTTACCCCCCATCCGGCCGCCGGCCCCTGTCACCAAAATCTGAACCATCGCAAACCCTGTTAAATAAGTTGGAACTCTTTTAAGACCCTTTTTAATTTTTCGCCATTGGGCTCCGAAAGAGAAGTCAGCGGAAGGCGCAGCGAATCGGAACATCTGCCCATGAGCACAAGAGCCGCCTTGACCGGAATCGGGTTGGTTTCGATAAACATGGCATCATGCAGGGGGAGAAACCGGTAGTGGATTTCCCTCGCTTTTTCAAGGTTCCCCTGATTAAAGGCATCGATCATCTGTTTCAGCGCTTTTGGAAGGATATTGGCGGTCACCGAGATGACCCCCTTTCCACCGATCGCCAGAATAGGGAGGGTCAACCCGTCGTCGCCCGATAAAAGGGTTAACCGGTCTTTGCACACCCGGATAATCTCCATCATCTGCACCAGCGAACCGGAGGCTTCCTTGATGGCGGATACCCTTTCGAGCCCGGCAAGCCTGGCCACCGTCTCGGGAATCATATTAACCCCTGTCCGCCCCGGAATATTGTAAAGAATCAACGGAATACCTGTCTTCTCATGGATTTCTTTATAATGGCGGAATAACCCTTCCTGGGTCGGTTTATTATAATAGGGAGTGGTCAGCAGGGCGCCATCCGCTCCGGCTTTTTCCGCGAAACGGGTCAGGGCAACCGCTTCATCGGTGCTGTTTGAGCCTGTCCCGGCGATCACTTGGACTCTCCCCTTGACCTTCTTGACGGTGAAATCAATGACCTCCTGATGCTCCTGGTGGTTCAGCGTCGCCGATTCCCCGGTCGATCCGCAGGGGACGATCCCGTCCACCCCTTCGGCAATCTGAAACTCGATGAGCGCTTCCATCGCTTTCGGATCAAAAGTCCCGTTTTTAAAAGGGGTCACAATCGCTGTCATCACACCTTTAAACAGTTCTTTTTTCATGATGATACTCCTTTCCTGGATTAATACTCCCAGGCATTTTCAGCTAAAACCCCTTCAAAAATCACCCGGGCGTCCCCTTCGAGATAAATATCGGAAAATTCTCCCCCTGTTTCCTTAAAATGGACTTTCAGGGGAATATCCCCTTTAGGGTAAACCGTCACCGGAGACGTCATCTTATAAAGGAGGCGTCCGACTAACACGCTGGCGACGGCCCCTGTCCCGCAGGCAAGCGTTTCAGCTTCGACGCCCCGTTCATACGTCCTGATCCGGAGCTCCCGTTCGGTCAGAATATCGACAAAATTCGCATTGGTCCCTTCGGGTAAAAACCGCGGATGATATCTGACTTTCGGACCGGTCTCCGGAACGTTGATCTCGTCAATATCTCTTGAAAAGTGGACCCAGTGAGGAACCCCCATCACCATAAAATTCCCTTCCCACTTCCGGCTGTTTAAAAAAATATTGGTTCCCAGCTCCAATCGCTCGGGAGACATCATGCTTACCCGGACGCTGTTCTTTTTAACCCGGGCAGATATAATCCCTCTCAACGTTTCAAAGGTCAGCGCCGGTTTTGCTATTTTCTGGAGGACGGCAAAATAGGCCGCGCACCGGGCGCCGTTCCCGCAAAAAGAGGCTTCTTCTCCGTCCGCATTCAGATAACGCCATTTAAAATCGGCCTTCGTCGATTTTTCAATCAGAATCAGCCCGTCAGCGCCAACTGAAAGTCCCCGCCGGCAGAGCTTTTGGGTTAGCCGCTTGACCGGAAGTCCTTTTAAAACATTGCTTCGGTTGTCGATCATGATAAAGTCGTTCCCACTTCCACTCATTTTATAAAAATGGATGGATTTCCGCATCGATTTATCTGGCATCATCAAAAAGATTCTTTCAGAAGTTCCTCCAACCCCGCGGCTTCTTCCCGGGTAATCCGATGATCCTCCAGGATCTCCCGGAGCTTCCCGCCTATCAGGGCGATCCGCTCTTTGGACTCGGCGCCCGATTTAGCCCTCTCGAAAAATTGATGGAGTTTCAGAACCACCGCTTTTTTTTCTTCGGGACCGATCTCGTCGGACAGCGCTTTTTCAAAAACGCCCCTGTCGAGGACAAATTTTTCAATCGTATAAGAAGTCACTTTATCACCCTCAAAAGCCAAAAACAATAATGAAAAAACAAAGACTCCCGAGATCGCGATCAGGGCCAAAAAAAAGAATTGTCCGCTTTTCTTCTTGGGTTTAATTGTTTCGTTCATTTGAATCAGGCAAGAAAAGAAGGGATTTTTTCATGCCGGATCAGGTCTTCGTACTCTTCCCGCTCCCGGATCATGAAAAATTTGTCCCCTTTTACAAGGACCTCGGGGATATTCGGCCTCGAATTATAATGAGAGGCCATTGAAAACCCGTATGCGCCGGCGCCCATAACGGCCAGCAGTTCGCCCGGCTCCAGTTGGGCGATCTCTCTTGCTTTCGCGAAGAAGTCGCCCGATTCACAGACCGGACCGACAATATCCGCTTTGACCGGCGGCCGGCCGGTCCGAACGACCGGTTTGATCTCATGATAGGCCTGATAGAGGGCGGGCCGGATCAGGTCCGACATCCCGGCATCGACAATTAAAAAGTTTTTCCCGGAGGTCGATTTGGTAAAAAGGACCCGGCTGACCAGAATCCCGGCATTTCCAGCCAGGGACCTCCCCGGCTCTAAAATAACGATGCACCCGGCCTGTTTAAGAAGAGGGACCAGCGCTTCGGCCATCTCGCATGGAAGGGGAGGGGTTTCGTCCTGGTAGGTTATTCCCAGCCCCCCTCCGATATCGAGATAAGAGATTTCAATGCCGCTGGCTTTCAACTTTCCGATAAACTCGACGATTTTAGACAGCGCCTCGATAAAAGGTTTTAAATCGATTAATTGAGATCCGATATGCTGATGAATTCCGATCACTTTAAGATGAGGAAGGGATTGCGCCTCAAGATAGTCTTTCATCGCCTCGTCAATATCGATCCCGAACTTGCTCTGCTTCATGCCGGTAGAAACATACGGATGGGTTAAAGGGTCGATATTGGGATTCACCCGGAGCGCCACGCGGGCGATTTTACCTTCCGACTTTGCCACCTCGTTGATCAGGCGGAGCTCCTGCAAAGACTCCACATTAAACATGAGAATATTTGACCGGAGAGCCGAGGCGATCTCCCCTCTGACTTTTCCAACGCCGGCAAAGACGATCTTTTCGGCAGGAACTCCCGCGCGCAGGGACCGGAACAGCTCCCCGCCGGAGACAATATCCGCTCCGCCCCCCAGCCTGCTGAAGATCTTTAAAATAGATAAATTGGAGTTGGCCTTGGCCGCATAACAGATCAAATGAGGAACGTCTCTGAAAGCGGAGTCAAACGCTTTAAACTGCCTCTCCAGAGCCGCATAACTGTAAAGGTAAAAAGGGGTTCCCGCCTCGGCGGCGATCCTCGGCACAGAGACCCCTTCGCAGAACATCTCTTTGTCTACAAAATGAAAATCTTCCATTCTCGCTTGCCCTGCTCGCATTAAAAACGGGTTTGTGACACAGGTTCAGGAGGCATCGGGTCTCCTTTTTTTCCGCATCCGGCCAGCAAAATAAAAATCGCCAGGAAGAAAAATAGCTGAATCCTGAAACACTTCATGGCTTCTGGCGGGACTTTTTTAGCTTCTCCAGCCGTTTCAGGACCTGAGAAGTCGCCGTTCCGCCGATGACATCTCTTTTCTCGATCGAGGCCGAAAGCGTGAGATCAAGGATATCTTTTTCAAAAAATTTAGAAAATTCCCGGTATTCCTTCAGAGAAAGGTCTTCAATGTGCTTATGATGGTCCATGCAGTAACGGACCAGTTTTCCGACCGCCTCATGGGCTTCCCTGAAGGGGACTTTTTTGGACACAAGGTAATCGGCAAGGTCGGTAGAAAGAAGATACCCTTTCTTCAGCCCCTGAAGCATCATCGGACGGTTGACTTTAATTCCCGATAACAGTTCAGCATAAATCGACACCGCGCTTTTAATCAGATCAATGGTTAAAAAGAGCGGTTCCTTGTCTTCCTGGAGATCGCGGTTATAGGCCAGCGGAAGCCCCTTCATCATGGTCAGGGCGGAGAGCAGATTTCCGAAAACCCGTCCGGTTTTCCCGCGCACCAGTTCAGGGATATCCGGGTTTTTCTTTTGAGGCATCATACTGCTTCCCGTGCAAAATTCATCGGGGAGTTCAATAAACCCGAATTCGGTCGAAGACCATAAAATCAGCTCCTCGCTCAGCCTGGACAGATGCATCATCAACAGGGAGGCAAATGAATGGAACTCAATAACAAAATCGCGGTCGCTCACCGCGTCAAGGCTGTTCTGGCTGACCTCGGGAAAATCAAGAAGCCGGGCGGTATATTCCCGGTCAAAAGAAAAGCCCGCTCCCGCAAGCGCTCCCGAACCGAGGGGCATCACATTCACTCTTTTAAACAGATCGGCCAGCCGCGATTTATCCCGCTCCACCATTTCATAGTAGGCCAGAATATAATGAGAAAATAAGATCGGCTGGGCTTTTTGAAGATGCGTATAGCCGGGCATGATCACATCCAGATGGTCTTTGGCGAGGTGAAAAAAAACCTCCTGAAGGTTGTCCATCAGCGCCGCGATTTCATCCATCTCATCCCTTAAATAAAGGCGGAGGTCTAAAACCACCTGGTCGTTCCGGCTCCGTCCGGTATGAAGTTTTCCTCCCGACGGGCCGACCACTTCAATCAGCCGCTGTTCGATATTCATGTGAATATCTTCGGCCGCTTCCGAAAACTTGAATTTTCCGGATTCGATTTCCCGGAGGATCCGGCCGAGGCCTTTGATGATTTTTTTCATTTCGTTTTCGGAAATGAGGCTGGCCCGATGAAGCGTTTTGCAGTGAGCCATGCTCCCCAGAATGTCCTGCCGGTAGAGCCGCCGGTCAAAATGAATCGACGCCGTAAACTTCTCGACGCTCGAGCGGGTTTTCTCCTGAAACCGCCCCCCCCAGAGCTTTTTTTTGAGCTGTCCTTTTTTTTCAGCCATTTAAAACGACCTGGATTGGAGTTTCAGGCGAAGCGCATTGAGCTTGATAAACCCTTCGGCGTCTTTCTGGTGATAAACATCTTCTTTTTCAAACGTGGCAAGCGATTCGCGGTAGAGCGACCGCGCCGACTTTCTTCCGAGAACATAACAATTCCCTTTATAGAGTTTTAAACGGACCTCTCCGGTGACATTTTCCTGGCTTTGATCGATCGCCGTCTGAAGCATTTTCCGCTCCGGAGAAAACCAGTACCCGTAATAAACCAGCTCCGCATAGCGGGGAATCCAGGAATCTCTCAGGTGAAGCACTTCCCGGTCCATGGTAATCGATTCAATCGCCCGGTGGGCTCGATGAAGAATGGTCCCGCCCGGGGTTTCATAGACCCCTCTGGACTTCATGCCGACGTAGCGGTTCTCAACGAGGTCTACCCGGCCGATCCCATGTTTCCCGCCGAGCCGGTTTAAACAGGCAAGAATCTCCGCCGGGGAATATTTTTTTCCGTCGACGGCCACCGGGTTTCCCTGATGAAACTCAATGTCAATCGTCTGCGCTCTTTGAGGGGCTTTTTCCGGAGAAACCGTCATCTGAAACATATCCGCGGGGGGCTCCCGCCAGGGGTCTTCTAAAATCCCCCCTTCATAACTGGTATGAAACAGATTCCGGTCGATACTGTAGGGCTTTGACCGGGTGGCGGCCACCGGAATCCGGTTGGCTTTCGCATACTGAATCAGGTCGGTCCTCGACCGGAATTTCCATTCCCTCCAGGGAGCGATAATTTTGATAGACGGCATCAGGGCGAAATAAGTCAGTTCAAACCGGACCTGGTCGTTCCCTTTTCCGGTGGCGCCATGGCAGACCGCATCTCCCTTTTCTTTCCGGGCAACGTCAATCTGCTTTTTTGCGATCAGAGGCCGCGCGATAGACGTTCCGAGAAGGTACTCCCCTTCATAAAGGGCTTCGGCGCGGAGCATGGGAAAGACAAAATCTCTCGCAAACTCCTCTTTCAGATCTTCCACCACCACTTTATCGGCGCCCGTTTTAACCGCTTTTTCCCGGACCTTCTTCAGGTCTTCTTCCTGGCCTAAATCGGCGCAAAAAGCGATCACCTGGCAATCGTACTGCTCTTTCAGCCAGGTAATAATAACAGAGGTATCGAGTCCGCCTGAATAGGCAAGGACCACTTTTTTGACATCCGTTTTTTTCATCGTTGAATTTTCCCGAACAGATTATTTTTTAGCAGAAGGTTTTTTCGGAGACTTGAGAAACATTTCAAGCAGAGCCTTCTGAACGTGGAGGCGGTTTTCAGCCTGTTCAAAGATGACCGAGCGGGGACCCTCCATTACCGCTTCGGTAATCTCTTCTCCGCGATGCGCGGGAAGGCAATGCATGACCAGAGCCTGCGGATCGGCAAGTTTCAAAAGAGACTCATTGATCTGATAGGGCCTGAACATCTCCGTCATTCCCGATTTCTGGAGCTCCTGTCCCATGCTGACCCAGACATCGGTATATAAAATATCGGCCTTCTTAACGGCGGCTCTGGGATCGGAGGTGATCTCCACGCGGCTCCCATGTTTTGCCGCGTCGGTCCGGGCGGCTTTCACAATCTCCTCTTTGGGCTGATATCCTTTTGGGCAGGCGAGGGTGATATTCATCCCCACTTTCGAAGCCCCTTCGAGAAGCGAATGGGCGACATTATTTCCGTCTCCTAAATAAGCCAGGTTCAGCCCTTTTAAATTTCCCCGTTTTTCCCGGATGGTCATCAGATCGGATAAAATCTGGCAGGGGTGATGGAGGTCGGTCAACCCGTTAATAATCGGAATCGACGCATGGAGGGCCCATTCTTCGACCACCGACTGGGCAAAAGTCCGGATCACGAGGCCGTCAAGATACGAAGAGAGGACCCTTGCGGTATCTTTAATCGTCTCTCCCCGCTGAATCTGGATATCATAGGTCGAAAGAAAAATGGAATGTCCTCCCAGCTGGGCCATGGCCACTTCAAAAGAGACCCGGGTCCGCGTCGAGGTTTTCTCAAAGAGCAATCCCAGGGTTTTTCCCTTCAGCCTCGGATGGAGCATCTCTTTTTTAACTTCTTCTTTCATATCCTGCGCCCTCAGGATCAGAATTTCTACTTCCTCGAGGGTCAGGTTTTTCAGGGAGAGGAGATCTCTTTTCATTTTCCCTCGAATTCTTTAAAAACAGTTTCTAATATCTTGATAAACGCGTCGGCGTCATCGGAGGTAATATTCAACGGAGGGGCAAACCTCAGAACCCGGTCGGACGTACAGTTAATCAGAAGCCCTTTTTCCAGACACTTCAACACAATCGGCCTTCCGTCTATCAGAAGTTCCATCCCGATAAGCAGGCCCTTCCCCCTGACCTCCTTGATAAAAGAAAAGCGGGATTGAATCTCCTTCAGTTTTCCAAGAATCCACCCGCCTAAACGGCGGGTGTTTTCCAGAAGAACATCATCCGCCGTCAGGGTTTCAACCACCACAAGGCCGGCGCTGCAGGCCAGAGGGTTTCCCCCGAATGTAGAGCCATGAGATCCGAACGAAAAAGCTTTATTAATATGGTTTTTGGCGATCATGGCCCCGATAGGAACCCCTCCTCCCAGCCCTTTCGCCACGGTCAAGATATCGGGGGTAATCCCCGACGCCTGATAGGCAAACAGGGAGCCGGTACGGCCCAGACCGGTCTGAATTTCGTCAAAAACAAGAACCAGCCCATGCCGGTCTGCCAGTTCGCGCAGTCCTTTCAGGTAATGGGGCGACGGGACAACCACCCCCCGCTCTCCCTGCATCGGCTCCGCGAGAATGCCGGCTGTTTTAGAGGAAATCGCTTTTTCAACCGCATCGAGGTCGTTGTAATTCACATAAACAAAACCGGGTAAAATTGGTTCATACCCTTTATGGAGCTTCTCCTGGGCGGAGGCGCTCATCGCGCCATAAGTCCTCCCATGAAAAGAACCGTCCATGGTAATGATTTCATAACGTTCAGGCTTTCCTTCGGTCGTAAAATATTTCCGGACAAGCTTCAGAGCCGCTTCAATGGCTTCCGCCCCGCTGTTGCAGAAAAAGACCTTCCCGTCAAAAGTCATTTCAATGAGCTTTTTGGCTAAAAGGATCTGGGGCTCGCTGTAATAGAGGTTAGACGCATGGATCAGGCGCCGGGACTGTTCCTGCAATGCGGCGGCGATAGGGGGGTAGCAATGGCCAAGGCTGTTGACCGCGATCCCGCTGATAAAATCGAGATACTCTTTCCCCTCCGGGTCGACCACTTTGCTTCCGGCCCCTTTCATGATGACAAGAGGCGAGCGGTTATAAGTGCCCATGATATATTGGTTGGAGAGACTCATTAATTCATCTGAATTCATAAACTCTTTATTAAAAGATTGCCCATTCAAAAAATTTTAAGATACCATTGTTAACCTTGGAAAAACAATCCCTATTTTTAATTTTAGCTTGAAAATAGCGGTTCATTATGATATTTTTTGGGCTTATTAAATTCACACGCCCCTTTTAATTATCCGGGTCTTGTTTTATTCAAGAAGGATAAAAGAAAAATAGATATAAGGTTGGCGGAGGAATAACCCAAACTTAAGGAGAACAGCACCATGCAGCCGCAAATTGCCATGAAAGATCTTTTAGAAGCAGGCGTCCATTTTGGCCACCAGACCAAGCGATGGAACCCTAAAATGAAAAAATACATCTATGGAGAACGGAACCAGATCTATATCATCGACCTTCAGCAAACGGTCAAATTGTTCAACGACGCTTATGGTTTTATCAAGAAAACCGTCGCCGGCGGAGGGTCTGTCCTTTTTGTAGGGACCAAGCGCCAGGCTCAGAGCATCATTCAGGAAGAAGCCAGGCGGTGTGACATGTTTTATGTCAGCCAGAGATGGCTTGGAGGGATGTTAACCAATTTTCAAACCATCAGAAAAAGCATCGACAAGCTGAAAAAACTCGAAGCCTGGAAAGCAGACGGAACTTTTGAAAAATTACCTAAAAAAGAGGTTTCCCAGCTTGAAAAAGAGATGGCCTCGCTCGAAAGAAACCTGGGAGGGATCAAAGACATGAAACGCCTCCCCTCGGCAATCTTTTTAATCGACATCAAAAAAGAGGAGATCGCCGTGATGGAAGCCACCCGCCTTGGAATCGCTACCGTCGCTATCGTCGATACCAACTGCGATCCTGATGATATCGATTATATCGTTCCCGGAAATGACGATGCCATCCGGTCGATCAAGTTAATGACCTCAAGAATCGCCGATGCGGTCATCGAAGGGAAACAGCTCCTCGCGGCCAAATCGTCGCAGGCAGCGGCAGCGGAGGTTAAACCGGCGCCTCTTTCTCAAAGCGCCATGGTTCTTGAAGAAAGCGTCGAAAAGGAACCTGCGGTTTAATTTCCGGCAAGCGGAAATATCACTTGAAATTGTTTGGAAAAAAAGGAACATCTTATGGCCGTTATTGATGCACTGACTGTAAAAGAACTGCGTGAAAAAACAGGCGCCGGGATTATGGATTGCAAGACCGCCCTGGCCAAAACCGATGGCGACATCGCCAAAGCCATTGATTTTTTAAGAGAAAAGGGGACGCTGCAAGCGTCCAAAAAATCAGACCGTAAAACGGGCGAAGGGGTTATCGGCTCCTATATCCATTCAGGGGGGAAAATCGGCGTCTTGATTGAAGTCAATTGTGAAACCGATTTTGTGGCAAAAAATGAAGAGTTTCAGGAACTGGTCAAAGACCTTGCCATGCAGGTCGCCGGAAGTTTTCCGGAGCCCCTCTATGTTTCAAAAGAAAATGTCCCCGCCGAGGTGATGGAAAAAGAAAAAGAGATCTATATTAAACAGGCGCAGGAATCGGGGAAACCTCCCGCGGTCATAGAAAAAATCGCCGCGGGGAAACTTGAAAAATTCCTTTCCGACGTCTGCCTTCTTGAGCAGACATTCATCAAAGACCCGGAGACTAAAATCAAAGAGTTATTAACCCGGAAAATAGCCAAAATCGGCGAAAATATCCAGATCAGAAGATTTATTAAATACGCGGTCGGAAGTTAATCTCCCGTCTCCCAGGTAAAACGGCCGGCGCTTCACGCGGGGGCACGGGGGGCATTGAGTGAATTTTACGAAGGCCCCCCGAATATAACAGAGAAACGCGAGGGTCGTGTTGTATCAAAGGGTTCTGTTAAAAATCAGCGGAGAAGCCCTGGCGGGAGCGCAGGGATACGGGATTGACCCCAACATCCTCGATCATATCGGACAGGAAGTCAAAGAGATCCACCAGCTTGGCGTTGAAATCGCCATCGTCATCGGCGGCGGAAATATTTTCCGCGGCATCGCGGCGGCCGCGCAGGGAATGGAAAGAACGTCCGCGGACTACATGGGGATGCTGGCAACTGTCCTGAATTCTCTCGCGCTCCAAAACATCCTCGAAAAAAATCAGGTTTACACCCGCGTTCAATCCGCCATAGAAATGAGACAGCTGGCAGAACCTTATATCCGCCGGCGGGCCAT
>JACQBY010000013.1 GCA_016201875.1 Nitrospirota bacterium | reverse complement strand
CTTGGCAAGCTGTTTTCTGGCGATCATCAGACGCTCTTCGTTCATTTCATAATACGTCGAGACGCCGCCGGCATATTCGTCCATGATTTTCTGGAGGCGGACTTCCATGTCGTAGGGTAAAACGCCCTGCGACGGCTTATTTCTGTAATTCAACAGGGGACGATAGGTCCGTTGAGCTTCGTTTTCTATCCATTTGGAGTCCATCTCTTCATGGTCTGTTTTCTGCACCCTTAAAACGGCATCCCTTGCCGCAATGACCGCTTCGGCCCAGCATCCGCTGACGAATTTAAAAGGGGCCCCCCCCGCGACATCCCCGGCGGCATAGAGGCCGTCCAGCGTGGTCCTCCGGTTGGCGTCAATCCAGTAGCCCCCCTGGCAATGGCCGCCGACGATATAAGGCTCTGTGGTCTGGACCTCGACAGGTTCTTTGCTCGGGTCGATATCATTGGAGGTCCAGTAGAGGACCTGAGAGGGATACATATCCAGAAAGGCCGCTTTCAGGTCGGAGGCCTGTTTTTCGGTGATATGGCGGGTGTCGAGATAGACCGGCCCGCGCCCTTCTTTT
Source organism: Nitrospirota bacterium (assembly GCA_016201875.1). Lineage (GTDB taxonomy): Bacteria > Nitrospirota > Nitrospiria > JACQBW01 > JACQBW01 > JACQBY01. The sequence continues at coordinate 9,247 of JACQBY010000013.1, read as the reverse complement.
ATCTCCATGATCGGGCCGTAGGCGCGATAGGGGGTTGGGGCTCCGTCTCCTCCGAGATGGCCGAATTTCGTCTGCATGAATTTTTCCCCTTTGCCATTGACCTGCGGGGCATTCACCCCAAGCGCGATGGTGCCGGTCGGAGCAATCGCATCTTTTGTCCTCAGGGCGACGTAGCGCATTTCAAAACTGGTCATTTCGGCTCCGGCCCGGATCCCCATCCCATACCCGGCGCCGTTATTAAACGGGCTGTACCAGGTCTTATGCTGGGCGTCATGCGCATTGTTCGGCTTGTAAATGCCGGCCGCGCCGCCGGTGGCAATAATGGTGGCTTTGGCTTTGACAATGTACATTCTCCCATGCCTGACGCTGAAACCGACCGCTCCCAGGACCTGGTTCCCTTTGACGATAAAATTGGTGGCGACGACCCAGTTCAAGATTTTGGCCCCCGACTGTTTGGCCGCTCTGGCAATAATCGGTTTTAAGGATTCCCCGTTGATCTTGATGTTCCACCTTCCGCGGGGCTGATAATTCCCCTTGTCATCGGATAAGATCGGCAATCCCCATTTTTCGACTTTTTTTACCGAGTATTCAAAAAGTTCGGCCATGCTCTTAACAAGGTCTTCCCGTATCAGCCCGCAGGAGTCGAACCGGACATATTTAACAAAGCTTTCGGGGGTCTCCCCCGGATTGAGATAAGCATTAATGGCGTTCATTCCCCCTGCCAGGCATCCGCTCCGGTCGATGTGGGCTTTCTCCATAATCGTAACGGATAAGGCGGGGTTTTTTTCTCTGGCTTCAACGGCGGCAAGACAGCCCGCCGTCCCTCCGCCAATAATCAGGATATCGGTTTCAATGATTTCATCGGTTCTGTTATTGATGTCCACAACCACTCCTTAAAAAAATAGGTTTTAAAACAACAATGAGAGTCTCGTAAAAAGTCTGAAAAAGCTGTTTTCTGTCATTCCCGTGCAAACGGGAATCCAGTTTTTTCAAGTTGTTATGTGTTTCCTAGATTCCCGCTTTCGCGGGAATGACGACTTCTTACGAGACCATCAACAATCATCTAAAAAAATCTAAACAGGGTTGCTGGATATTATTCTACCTGAAATTAAATTAATTTCAACCCGGTAAGCATTAACATAGAGGCCAGAATCGGACGGAGCACTTTTTCCGGGACTTTCATATTCATTTTGCTCCCCAGGTAGACCCCCGGAAGCGATCCGACCAGGAGACTGAAAACAAGGGGCAACTGAACGTTTCCTCCGTGAAGATGGGCGAGTCCCGCGACAGAAACCAGAAGGGCCGCATGGAAAACATCGGTCCCGACGATGTTTTTTGAAGAGAGCCTGGGAAATAATCCCAGAAGGACCGGAACGATTAACGATCCGCTTCCCACCGAAGTCAATCCGACCAGAAAACCGACCACCGCGCCCAATAAGACGGTTAAGAGTTTTTTCCGGATGGAGAATGTTTTGATCACGTTTTCGTCGGTTCTGGACTGGGCGGAAGGGAAGATCACCCTTAAAACAATGGTAATGGCAACGATGATCAGGGTGATTCCGAGCGTTTTCATGACAAAAGTATCGACGAAACTTCCGTAAGTTTTTTTAATGATGGAGATTAATTGAACGCCCAATAAACTCGAGGGGATGCTTCCAAGGGCCATGTAAAAGACGATATTCAGATTAACGGTTTTTTGACGGAAATGAATAAAGGACCCGAAGACTTTGGTGATAGCGCCAAAGATCAGATCGGTTCCTACGGCGATGGAGGGTCGTATTCCGAGAAAGAGGATCATGATCGGAGTCATTAAAGACCCTCCACCGATGCCGGTTAACCCGACAAGAAAGCCGACTGAAAAACCGATGATTGCCGTCGAAATGCTGAGATCCAAGAAATCCATCTGAAACTCTCCCTTTTTGAAAATTCCCTACAAACCCTATCGGAATTAAGTACAATATATCCAAAACCAATAAATTAGTCAACAGAAAAAGTATTTTTAATTTTCATTCAAAATTCAGCTTCGATAAATCAGGCTGGACACAAAGGGGGGTGACCTTGTAGCATGGCGGAATATATGTTATCCTAAAATAAAAATTGGACGAATTGAGGTTATTGACTATGGGCCATTTGAGTTTTGATCTTTTGGTTATTCTGGTATTGATCCTGATCAGCAGTTTTCTAAACTGTTCAGAGATCGCCATTATTGCCGTTAGAAGGACATTGATTAAGCATTTAGCGGAAGAGGGGGATAAAAACGCCATCATTATCCATGGATTTCACAAAGACATGGAACGTTTTCTGGCGAGCGTCCAGATTGGACTGACGGTGATCGGCGCAACCGCCGCGGCGATAGCAGGGGTCATTTCAGTTGAAGTGTTAAAACCTATTTTCCAGGCGATCCCTTCGGAGGTGGTCCAAAATATCAGTGAAGGATTATCGGTGGCCGTTGTGGTGATTCTGGTTTCGTACTTCACCCTTACCCTGGGCGAGTTATTGCCGAAATCGCTTGCTCTGCGCTATCCCGAAAAGATAGCCCTGGCGGTGGCAAAACCGATATCGATCCTCAGCAAAATACTTTTACCCCTTGCGAGAGTTTTAACGCATTCATCCCGTTTCGTCTTAAAGCCGTTTAAAATCTCCAGGAATATCATCGAGAATGCTCAGGGTTCGGAAGAAGAGATTAAACTGATGTTAAAGGAGGGGCGGGAACAGGGGCTGATTGACCAGACCGAACAGGAACTGATCCATAGCGTTTTTGAATTTACAGACATTTCAGTCAAAGAGGTGATGGTCCCCCGGCCAAAGATCCATGCCCTCTCTATGGACACGTCGGAAGAAGAGCTCCTTAAATATGCCGCCGAAAATAAATTTTCACGGTATCCGGTTTATAAAAACGGTATCAATGATATTGTCGGCCTCCTCAATTATAAGAAGATTTTTGAGTCTCTGGCGACCAAACAGCCTCTGGTATTAAGAACCATGCTCCATCCGGCCTATTTTGTCCCTGAAACCATGAAGGTGAGCCACCTGCTGAAAGAGCTTCAGCGCCGGAGAATGCAGATGGCCATTGTCATTAACGAATATGGGACGGTTGAAGGACTGGTGACGATGGAAGATCTAATCGAAGAGATTGTCGGGGAGATCAGAGATGAATATGATACCGAAGAAAAACCGGTTGAACGGTTAAAAGACGGTTCTCTGGTGATTGATGCCTCTTTATCGGTCAGGGATTTAAATGCCGATTACAGGCTCCCTATCCCTGAATCGGGCGAATATGAAACGCTGGGGGGATTTGTCCTCTCACAGCTTCAAAATATGCCCCGGGGAGGAGAGATTATTCAGTCGGGGGAGTATAAATATACGATTGTCGATATGGATCTGCGCCGCATTGCCAAAGTTAAAGTTGAAAAGATAAAAAACCTTCTCGAAAAACCAGAGTCTTTAAAAGTCTCCTCCTGAAAAAGCCCCCTCAAGAGTTTCATTCCAGGCGCTCCGTGGCATATAAATTGCTTAATACTTAATGAATGTCTGATTTGATATTTGTTAACATATTTATAAGGATAACGCAGGATGTTGAGTGGTCAGGTGTTGGTCGTCGATGACGAAGAGTTTTTCCTGAAATTAATGTTCCATATTTTACGAAAAGATGGGTGCCTGGTCAGAACAGCTCAAAACAGGGAGGAGGCCTTAAACTGGCTCCGGAAAGAGACCTTTGATCTGGCGATCGTCGATATCCGGATGGCGCCGAAAGACGGTTTTAATGTTCTGGAAGACATCAAAAAGGATTATCCCCGGATCAAGGTTATTATGACCACCGGTTTCCCTTCTCCCGAAACCCGGACGTTCTGTCTGCAAAGCGGAGCGGCGGGGTATATCGCCAAGCCGATTGAAATTGATGAACTCAAGGGGATCATTCAATCTCTCCTCCCCTAGCCTTGATTCATCCCACCTGTGGATAGCCGCGGACAAACCGTTCCGCGCAAGCGAACCCAAGACCGGAAGGAAGCTTGTCCCTCACTTGACATTGATTTTAATGAGGTTTAAGATAGCTCTCAGCATAGACCGTCTTATGGAGGGAGCGTTTCCATGTCTTTTCCGAAGAGCAACAACCCCAATCTGGAACAGATCCCTCTGAGGTTTAAAGAACTGGAAAAGCGCGAACGGCTGTTTCAGGCTGTTCTTGACGGTTTTCCCGAGCCTATCGAAATCATTGACCGAAATTTTAATGTCATTTATCTGAATGCCGCCGCGGAAAAACGCTCCAAAACCGGACCATTAAAAGAGACGGGGGAGAAATGTTACCGGGTTTTTTATGACCGTAAAGAGCCCTGTGCCTACTGTCCGGCCAAAAAAACCTTTGATTTGGGGGAGCCCGGGTTCGTTCTCCTTAAGAATGTGAATGCGGACGACCATCATGAGTCGTGCTTTGAGGAACTTCTCTTATTGCCGGTCAAGACAGATCAGACCGGCGAAAATAAAAACGGCCAGCCCTGGGAGGGGGTCGAATGGGTTGTTGAAATTGCCAGGGATGTGACCCGCGAAAAAGAGATGGAACAACAACTGATCAGCTCCGAACGGCTGGTCCAGGTCGGTGAAATGACCGCGTCGATCGCCCATGAGTTTAATAATCCGCTCGGCATTATATTGGGATTTGCCCAGGACCTGCTGACAGAAGTCGATCCGGTCGATCCCCGCTACAACTCCCTCAAGATCATTGAAGAAGAAGCCCGGCGGTGCAAAAAGATCATGCAGAACCTTTTGGAATTCGGAAGGCCGACGCCGGCGCAATTCACCTATGTCGACTCGGAAGAGATCCTTCAAAAAGGGATTGATTTAATCTCCGGGCAGGCGCCGAAGATTAATGTTCAGACAAAACTGGTGATTCAGAACAAGCTTCCCCGGATATGGGCCGATCCCCAGCAGGTGATGCAGGTGCTGGTGAATTTATTTTTCAATGCGATGGAGGCGATGCCGGACGGGGGGAGCCTGACGGTCCGGGGGGCATCAAAAAGCGAAGGATGCGCTGACAACCGGGGGAATACTTTGGCCCCCTCTTCGAATGAAGTCGTTATTTCGGTTGAAGACACCGGCGCCGGCATTCATCCCAATAACCTTCCGAAAATTTTTCGAACCTTTTTTACGACCAAGCAGAAAAAAGGGATGGGCCTCGGTCTTTCTGTTTGCGAGAATATTATGAAAGGCCATGGAGGGAGAATCGCGGTCGAAAGCATTCCAGGCAAAGGAACGAGTTTTTACCTTTATTTCCCTGTCAAAGAAAAAATGGAGGATGATGGCGACGAATAAGCCGGTTTCTGACAGGATCCTCGTGGTGGACGACGAAGTCAACATGAGGGCCCTCTTCAAAAAGATTTTAAGCAAAGAAGGGTATCAGGTCGAAACCGTTTCTTCGGGAGATGAGGCGTTTAAACTCCTTGAAAAAGACCGTTTTGATCTGGTGATTTCAGACCTTAAAATGCCCGGCATGGATGGTTTTGAATTGCTTAAAAAGGTCAAAGAAATAAGCCCTCAACCCCCCTTTATCCTTTTAACGGCTTATGGGACCGTTGATTCGGCCGTGGCGGCGATGAAACAGGGCGCGTTTGATTATTTGACCAAACCGCTCAATAACGATGAAGTCAGGATGGTGATCAGGAAGGCCCTTGATCTTTATCATCTGACGCAGGAGGTCGAACAGCTTCGGGAGAGGGTTGAAGCCGACAAGGATTTTAAAGAAATTATCGGACGCGCCCCGAAGATGCGCTCTCTTTTCAGGTTGATTAAAATGGTCTCCTACAGCAATACGACGATCCTGATTAACGGGGAGTCGGGAACCGGCAAGGAACTCATCGCGAGGGCGATCCATTACAACAGCCCGAGAAAAGACCGTCCCTTTGTCACGGTTGACTGCGGCGCTTTGCCCGAGACGCTTCTGGAAAGCGAACTGTTCGGCCATGTCAAAGGTTCGTTTACCGGCGCCATTAATAATAAAAAAGGGTTGTTCGAAGAGGCCAGCGGCGGGACTCTTCTCCTGGATGAAATCGGAGACACCACCCTGGCCTTTCAATCCAAGCTCCTCAGAGTGCTTCAGGAGAACGAGATCCGCCCGGTAGGGAGCAATAAAAATATCAAGGTGGATGCCCGTGTCGTCGCCGCGACCAATAAAGACCTCCGGGAGCTGGTTAAAAAGAAAGTATTCCGCGAAGATCTCTATTACCGGCTGGCGGTGGTTCCGGTGATGATCCCTTCTTTAAAAGAACGAAAAGAAGATATCCCCCTTCTTGTGGACCATTTTATAAAAAAATATTGCGAGCAAAATCACCTTTCTTTAAAACAGATTTCTCCTCAGGTGATGAAAATCATGATCGATTATCCCTGGCATGGGAATGTCCGGGAGCTTGAGAATGTCATTGAGAGGGCGGTTTTGATCAGCCAGGGTCCGGAAATCAAGCTCGATACGCTTTTCAATGATCAGGCCCCCGAAGAAGAGGCCTTGCATTCCCTTCAGGAAACCACGCATGTCGCCGTACAGATGGTTGAAAGAGAAGAGATCGCCGTGGCGATGAAAAAAGCAAACGGAAACCGCACTCAGGCGGCCAGACTCCTCGGCATCAGCCGTGCGACCCTCTATAATAAAATTAGACGGTATGGCTTGACCCTAGACAGTGTCTTACCAGGTTGACAACATAACTTATTAATTTTATAGATGTTTTATTTTTTTTTAAACTTTTTGTCTATTTAGTTAGACACTTTTACCCTCCAAGATTATCGATTCTTCCCAGAAAAAGTTTTTGAAAATCGGGTCAGAGCCGCTAAAAAATAAAATTTACATATAAAAACAATAGATTAGGTTATTTAAGTTTTTTTGGGTATGTTTGTTGCAAAGTAATAAACATTTATTATGATTTTATTTTCCATTTTTTAAAAATGTTCAAAAAACTAAAAAGTTTAAGACTAACTCAAACAAATTTTAATAATCAATAATCATTGAGAGGAGAAACATCATGAACAAAGGGCTCCATAGCAAAGTGACTTTATTTTTTGCTATTTCTCTGTTTGCCGTGATCTGGCTGTTTGGTTCGCCGTCACTGAATCAGGTGATGGCAGATGAAACCCATCAGCATGGTCAGGTTGTTGCGGATGCGTCAACAGATGCGTCACAGAACGATCTGACATGGCAGGAGAAGTTAAAAAAACAGATCGAGCGCGAAGAGACCCAGGAAGGCCGTCAAGGCCAGAATGACAAGATTGACGCCGCCATGAATAAATTGATGCAGGAGATCGCGGGTAAAGGCGGGCATGCCGATCATGCCGCAGGCGGGGCCTTTCAGGGGATGTCTACCATGCAGCAGATGGACCGGAGCTTTTTTCTCGGTCCCGGCACCGTCAGTGAAACTGTTACGGACGGCGGGCGCTGCCCCGCAGGTGCGCCAAAGAAAGAATATGATGTGACTGCGATCAATGTGGAGATCACGTTGAACCAGTGGGGAGATTACCATCCCGGTTACATGTATGTCCTGACTGAAAATCTCTCGAAAGTCAGGGAAGAAGAGAAAAAGAATAAAGAAGCCAGAAAAAATGAGAACGATCCCGGCGCGGTGACCACCGGCCAGCAGACGGATCTCATCCAGGCCTTAACGATTCGTGCAAACCAGGGGGATTGCATGATTATGACCCTCCGAAACAGCATGAAAGATGAAGATGTCGGCCTGCATATCCATGGGTCGAGCATGATCGTCAAGGCGACCGGACAACCGGCGACGATGGTGAACCCCGATGCCAATGTCAAGCCTGGAAAATCACAGGTGTTTGAATGGTACATTCGTCCTGACGAGCAGGAAGGGTCCCATATGTTCCACAGCCATGTGGGACGCGAGTCATCCAGCCTCGGAATGATCGGCGCATTCATCGTGGAGCCGATGGGAGCCGTCTATCTCGATCCGATTTCCGGAAAAGAGAATATGAGCGGCTGGCAGATGATGATTGCGTTTGACAAGAAGAAATATCCGACGGTCAAGGATTTCAGAGAATTTACCATGTACTATCATGAAATCGGGGATGAATCATTCCGCCCGTTAAACCGTCATGGAGAGATGATTCCGCAGAGGGACCCGAACTCCGATGCTTATCGTCCTTCGGCCCGAGCGCTTAATTTTAGAAGCGAGCCGTTTGGGATCAACAACCTGGCGCTTCAGGAAAAATATTTCCACTTTGAGGATGAATCGACCAGTTATTCTGCCTATATGTTTGGCGACATTCCGACTCAGATGCCCCGTTCCTATATGGGAGACCCGAACAAATATCGCCTGATTCATGGCGGAGGGGAGGTCTTCCATTCCCATCATCCTCATGGAGGATCGATCCGCTGGCTTCGTCAGCCGAAAGCCGATCCTAAAGGGGAGGAGCTTTTAACCGCGGCGGGAGAAGGTCCGGTAAAATATCCGGTGGTCCGTACCACCTCGGACAGAGTCGATGTCGAAGTGATCGGACCGACTGAAGCTCTGGACCTTCAAACAGAGTGCGGATCGGGACTCTGTCAGCAGTTAGCCGGAGACTTCCTGATGCATTGCCATGTGGCGCATCATTATGTTGCCGGGATGTGGTCCTACTGGCGTGTGTATAACACCCTTCAAAATGGCAACTACCCGTTTGGAAGCACCGACATCATGCCTGCCCTTCAGGAGCTCCCGGATCGGAAAGGGAGGATGAAAGCGCCGGTCACGTCAGACAAGCTGGTCGATAGAACTGTCGACTGGTTTGACAAAAAATGGCATATTACAGCCGACAAAACCGACTGGAACAAAATCATTCCCGATATTTCTATCAAGGAATGGGTAAAGATGATGGTTCCTCCTATGGGCCAGCCAGGTCATACATCTGACGAAAAAGGTCAGATCATGGCCTATGACGCATCGGTTTGGGATTGGAGCTGGGAGGGGAATAAAGCGTTGGGAGAGCCGGAGGCGAGCGGAAAGTTCGCGTTTCCGAAATACAAATCTCCGATGCCAAATCAAAGACCCCCGATTCTTTTTGAAGAGAAAACGGGAAAAATCTCCTGGCCTCTCTTAAAACCCCATTTTGGCAAACGAATTCCGTTCGCCCGTCATCATGGTCCGGCTCCCTGGCTGGAACCGATCCATGTTGCCAAGAACAACGGTTCCCCTTCAACCGAACCAGGAGGTGAAGGTCTCTCTGGAATGGAATCCTCCAGCCCGGCCAAACCGGGTGAGCAGGGAAAATGGAGTCT
>JACQBY010000012.1 GCA_016201875.1 Nitrospirota bacterium | reverse complement strand
GGGTTCAAGAGCGGTAAATTCAGGGTCCTCGTTGCGACAGATATCGCCGCCCGGGGGATCGATATTGAAGCGCTCGGCCATGTGGTTAACTTTGACGTGCCGAAGGCGTCGGAGGATTACATCCATCGCGTTGGCCGGACCGGCCGTGCCGAGGTGACCGGCGTCGCGTTTACCTTTGTTTCTCCTGAAGAAGAGGGAGAACTTCGGGATATCGAAAAGGCCATTGGCAAACGGATGCCGAGGGTCATCGTTCCTGATTTCGACTATACTGCGCGCCCGACTGGCCGCCTCGAGGTGCCGCTGAATGAGCGGATCGCGGCTATCCGTGCCAGAAAATCAGCCGATCGCGGCCGGGCGAAGATTAATGCAGACCGCCGCAAAACCCACGGAGCCGCCTCCGGACAAGCGCGTCCGGCCACGCCACGCCCGGGCCCCAGGAGCGCCGGATCGGGATCAACCTCCCCATACAGGCCTGGCGGGAACCGAAAGTCCCGTTAATCAAAATGCGTTTCATTCGAACGATCCTCTCCCTGACTTTGGTTTTTTGTTTCATACCGGGTCATCTCTTCGCCTCTGCCGATCAGACGACCGTAAGCGGGACAGTCCGGTTTGGAAGCGACCCGGCCGAAGGAGCGGTGGTCTATTTGAAAAACAGCAGTCAACCTCCCCCTCAGGCTCCTCCGGAGGTCGCCATCCGGCAAAAAAACCAAAAGTTTATCCCCTCTTTTATCGCGGTTCCGGTTGGAGCGATGATTCTCTTTGAGAATGATGACTCGGAGACGCACAATGTCCGCTCATCCTCTCCCGGCAACCGATTTGACGTCGGCGCCCACCCTGAGGGGACCACAAAAAAGATTGAGTTGAAAACCCCCGGCGTCGTCCTGCTCCGGTGCAAAATCCATGAAGAGATGCGGGGAATGATCTTTGTCTCCCCGTCACCTTATTTTGCGGTGACCGGAAAAAATGGCACGTTTAAACTCCCCTCCGTGAAGCCAGGCTCTTACAGGATTGAAGCGTGGCATCCCCGATTAACCGCAGAAGAGGTCGAAACCGGAGGCCGGACGATCACAGCCGGTCCGGTCTTTGGATCCACCGATCCACAGGTCGGAATGGATTCGGTTCCTGTTGATCTCACGATGAATCCAAAAGCCCCGCCGGGATCGAATTTGACCGAGGTCCGGGATCAGGATTGGACCCGGGTGCTGGACGAGATTCAAACCAGCCTGACCAGAGCGATTGCCGATTGGAAAGAGGGAAGAAAGACCGTGGCGCTGACCGGGATCATGACCACCTACTCCCGGCTATACGGCCAGTCGGGTCTGCGCAATGCCATTGTTCAAAAACTGGGAAAGGCCGAAGGGGCATGGCATGAAAAACGGTTTAATGCCATGATTAAACAGGTTCAGGGAGAAGGGCCGGAGAGAGAAGCCGCGTTAAAAAGAGAGAAAGACTCGCTACTGTCAGATTTAAACAAATCTGTTCAACGGCTCCGTTAGAAGGGAAAGTATCAGGCGATTTGTTTCTTGTTTTACAGAAAAAAAAGATGCTATGATTAAATCTTAAAGAAAGGTGTGATATGACCGACGAAGCAAAAGATGTAAAAAAAGAAGAACCCAAAAACCCGGCCAAAGGGAAGCCCCCCTCCCTGATGATTCCTCTGATTAAGGTTCCCAATGACGCGGAAATTCTTGAAGAAGAATTGCAGGAGATGTTCGATGAAGATAAGGTTACCCATAAACATGGAAATGCCGAACCGGAATCGGACTAGGCCCCTTTCGGGAGGTTCTTTTTTAAAAGCTTGATAAAAGCTTTTGAACTGATATCGATCTCCCGATTGTTGTCAAATGGAATGAGATGTCTCGCTGTGACAGGAATGTCTCTTCTTTTAAGGCGGGTGATAATCTGCAATTGATTTTCCCGCTTTCTTTTTTTTAATCTTTTTTCAATCACTTCCCGGCTGGCGGTGACGTTGATCACAACCACCTGATCCTTGAACCGGGTCTCAAAATCAGAAACTTTTTCTCTCGAAATCGAGACAATCGCCGTTTCACCTCTTTTTAAATGATCTATTTCCCGGCGGGGAATGCCATATTTCAAACCATGCGCATTCCACCAGGAGATGAAAAAACCGCTCTCTTTTAGAAGTTCAAACGCCGAATCCTCCATATAATAATTCTCTTCAAACTCCCCCGGTTTTCTGGTGATCACTCTTTTTATAAAATGAATTTTGGGATGATTTCTAAAATAAACTCTTGCTTTTTTTAAAAGGGTGTCTTTTCCAGCTCCGCTGGCCCCCGTTAAGAGAATGATTTTTGGCATGGCATGAAAGCCTGGTTGGAAGCTTATCTATGAGCCGTCTATTGCTTCAGCCGATCGGCTGTTTGACCGTAAATCTCAGCCCGACGTTAAACGCCGCAATGATCCCGGCTGTGAGACCTGCATTGCCATCAACCGCACCGGAAAAATACCCGCCGAGGGCAATCAGAGCGAAAATGAGGTTAAACCATATCGTTTTGCTTTGATACCATTTTTTCATCATTTATCCTCCAGGTTATTATAAATATACCGATTAAGCTTAAAAAGCTTTTAAAGAATAAAAGATTTTTTTTATTTTAGCAATAAGGACTTGCATAGAACCGTCATACCCGCGAAAGCGGGTATCCAGTCCTTTACCGACCAAACGGGTGAACATCCCACTTTGCTTAAAACCATCAGGGCAGAGAGATTTTAAATCTTTTTCAATTCCTATCTCTGTTTCCGGAAGAAAGATCGTTTTTTACAAAACCTTGCCTTGCTTTTTTCAGGCCCATCTTTTAACATACATACTTCTGAGGATTAATTAAATCATTGGAGCGATGAACAGGAATGGAACGGAAATTAGATAAAAAGGAAAGAAATTCTATCAGAGGGCAGGTTCTGAAATTGCTGCGCGATTCGTTTGTTTATAACGAACAGGCGGTTTTTACCCTTTCATCGGGGAGGAAAAGCCGTTTTTATATCGATAGCAAAAAAGTGACTCTCGATCCGGGAGGAGGCTTTCTTGTGGGCCAGCTCATTCTTGATGCCATTCATGATATCAGCATAGACGCTATCGGCGGCATGACCCTTGGCGCCGACCCTATGGCCATTTCTGCTTCTGTCTTGAGCTACGGAGAAGGGACTCCCCTCCCTGCTTTTATTGTCAGAAAAGATCCGAAAGGATATGGTGATGCCCCGTTTGTCGAGGGAAACCTTAAAAAGGGGTCGAGGGTTGCCATTGTGGATGACGTTTTAACAGGCGGAAACTCCGTTGAAAGGACCATTAATATTCTCAAAGAATTAGACTGCCAGGTGTCGCGGATTATCGCCCTTGTCGACAGAAAAGAAGGGGGAAAAGAAAAGCTGGAAAAACTGGGATATGAAGTGGTGGCGCTTTTCACGGTCGAAGATCTCTTAAAATCATGAATCCTTCTAATAAACGCCCAGGACTTTGCGAGGGTGGCGGAACTGGTATACGCACCAGACTTAGAATCTGGCGGGAAACCATGGGGGTTCAACTCCCCCCTCTCGCATTTACACTTTAAAAACAGTCACTTATATCCACAAGTTAAATATATTTTTCAGGCATTGATTCGATCAAATGACGGAACAAAAAAAGATATGGATTGTTTTTTTAGCCGTTTCAAGCCTCTTTTTATGGATGACCTATCAATTAAGGGAAATTCTCTGGCCCTTTATAGCGGCTTTTATCATTGTTTATCTCCTCTATCCGGTCATTGAATACCTCATCAAACGGGGAATAAAAAAGAGCACAGCGGTCTGGGGAGTATTTATTATCTTCTCTTTACTTTTTTTTATCGCAGGCTTTTTTTTATTTTCAATGATCCGCTCCGAAATTCAGGTTGTCCAGGCTAAAATCCCGCAATATGTTGAATTTTTTCAGAATCAGGGGATCCCTTACCTTGAAGAGACCTTCCATATCAGATTTCACAAAACCACTCAGGAATATATTAAAAATATAACGGAAGAGCTCCTGAACCTCTCTCCGGGAGTCGCGGAATCGCTGACAAATTTTGTCGCTCATGCCCTTTCTAAAACCCTCAATTTTTTACTCTATTTAATTGATTTTTTTCTTATTCCTGT
>JACQBY010000011.1 GCA_016201875.1 Nitrospirota bacterium | reverse complement strand
CTTTTTCGTCATTCCCGAATGCCTCTATCGGGAATCCAGGTGTTTTCAGGAAAATACGGAGGCAAAGTCACTGGATTCCGGCTTAAAGCATGCCGGAATGACGGATAAATGGGCATATTTGTAAAAAATCCGCTGTAGTAATAAAAATGTTTCATAAATGCAGTATGTTTCAAAAATGAAAAGCATGGTCTAAGTTGTTAAAATAATTGATATATATTTTATATATCATCAGTTTTAATGATATTTGAATTAAAATGTGGTTTCAGTAAAAAACTGGATGTTTTATAACTACATGTTTTTATGACATTTTTTTAAAAAAAAAGTGGTATGGTTTTTGCTTTTTCTTTATCCGTAATAGACAGACTAAAATGGTCGGATTAAAGAAGGAGAGTGAACGATGCAATGTCACCGATGTAAAGGATCGATGGTTCTTGAGAAATTTCGGGATTTTTACGATGATACAGGCAACATTGACTTTATCGGATGGAGATGTTTAATTTGCGGAGAGATTTTTGATCCGGTGATTCACACGAACCGGAGGCATCACCCGCCCCCTCTGGTTGGAAAAAACAGGAAACTGATTATTGCTTCCAAACGATAGACCGGGCGGGTTCCGGGGATTAGTTTATTGACTGCTGATAAAACCAAACGCGTTCTTCTGGAAGAGGATGTTCCGTTCCATTCGGCCAGAGATAAAAAAAGCCTTTCCTTGAAGGAATACCGCGGCCGCGGCGGATATGAAGCGTGGGTAAAAGCGCTCACCCGGATGAAGCCTGATGCCGTTCTCTCCGAAGTAAAAAACTCCGGGCTGAGAGGACGGGGCGGGGCAGGATATCCGACCTGGAAAAAATGGGAAATCGTCGCGGGCAAAGAGGTTCCGCAGAAGGTCCTCTGCTGCAACGGCGCCGAGGAAGAACCGGGGACATTTAAAGACCAGATTCTGCTCAGGGTAAACCCGCATCAATTCCTTGAGGGAGCCCTGATTGCCGCCTACACGGTGGGCGCCGCGCAGGTGATTCTTTACATTAATCAAAAATTCACCGCCGAAATCAAAGGCCTTAAAGAGGGGCTGAGGGAAATCAAAGCGCTTGGTTTCTGGGGAGAGAATATCCTCGGCACCGGGATAACGATAGACATCACCCTGTTTGAAAGCCCTGTGGCCTATGTGGCCGGTGAAGAAACGGCGATGCTGGAAGTGCTGGAGGGAAGAAGGCCGGCTCCCCGCCAGAAACCCCCCTTTTATCCGGTACATAACGGGCTCTACGGGAAGCCGACGCTGGTGAACAATGTCGAGACCCTCAGCAACATTCCCCATATTATCCAGAACGGCTCGGTGTGGTATAAAGAGGCCGGTACGCCGGAGAGTACCGGGACGGCATTATTCACATTAACCGGCGATATCAACCAGCCGGGGGTCTACGAACTCCCGATGGGGACCCCCCTGCGCCGGTTAATCGAAGTCCAGGGCAAGGGGATTAAAGGGGGGGGGAAGTTAAAGGCGGTGTTTCCCGGCGGACCCTCCTGCGGGGTGATTGCCGAAAAAGATATCGACGTGACGCTCGATTATGAATCTCTTAAAAATCGGGGAACGGCATTTGGCACGGGGGCAGTGATTGTTTTTGACGAAACGGCCTGCCTGGTCAATGCCGGGTTGCGCATCGCCGAATTTTTTGCCGAAGAATCGTGCGGGCAGTGTCCTCCCTGCAAAATGGGGGGGCGGCATCTGGCGGATCTCCACCATAAAATCGAGTCGGGCAAAGGAGAAATCGAAGACCTCCGGTCGATGGAACAGATCTGTGGCGTGGTCAAGGGGCGGGGTTATTGCAGCCTGATTACGGGGGCTTCTGTGACCGTCGAAAGCATGGTCAGGAATTTCAGAGCGGAATATGAGGAGCATATTAAATCGGGGGGATGCCGGTTAAAAGAGGCAAAAATATTAAGGCACCTGTCTTGATTTAGAGGCGTCAGGGTGTTATATTAAATAAAATGGTTTAAGTTGAATTTTATTCAAAGTGGAGGAACAAATGATTGCATTGACTGAAAAAGCTGGCGAAAAAGTAAAAGAATTGCTCGAAGCAGAACAAAAAACAGGTTACGGATTGAGAGTTCAGGTTTCCGGCGGCGGTTGCAGCGGATTCCAATACGGAATGACATTTGAAGAAAAGGCCAACGATGGAGATCAGGTCATCGAAAGCCATGGCATAAAGCTTTTTGTCGATTCCCAGTCGGTTCCCCTTTTAGACGGCGTCAAAGTCGACTATGTCGAAAGCGTTCAGGGAGCCGGATTTGCCATTCAGAATCCAAACGCCAAATCTTCTTGCGGCTGCGGAAAGTCTTTCGGCGCTTAAGCTAAATGACCGGTTATTGAAACAGTCTACCTCATTATCATATCGGCATAGAAAAATAGATGGCCAGTTTAAGAAATCGTTTAAATCTTTTCGATGAAATCGACGGTTTTGATTCTCATCCCGATTCAGGGGTGAGAGAATGGAACCGTTCCAACGAAGAGATGCTACAGGACTTTGGCAAAGCTCTATACGATATCATCCTGCTGGATACCATGGCAACGGAGCAGGAGACGTTTATCACCTGGAATTAGTTCCGGATAGAGCAAGAGAGGATAAAATGGAGGCCAGCCCTTTTTTTGTTGGTGGAAAATGGGTGACTTCATCCAAAACGGCTGAAGTCATCGATCCCTACCAGAAAAAACGGATGGCCTCTGTTTTTTTGGCTTCTGCCGATCAGGTTGCTCATGCCATAGACGAAACCGTTTCATCGTTCCAAAAAACAAAATCCCTCGATTCCTGCACACGCTCCGAAATTCTCCGCCAGATAGCAGCCGGAATCTCCGATCGAAAAGAAGAATTTTCCCAAACCCTTTCCCGTGAAGCGGGGAAACCGATTACCGACGCCAGAGTCGAAGTCAGCCGGGCGGTCTTTACCTTCCAAACGGCTTCGGAAGAGGCCAAACGGATTGGCGGAGAGGTGATTCCTTTAGACCTCCTCAAGGGATTTGAAAAAAGATTTGGCATGACCCGGAGATTTCCTCTCGGCCCGATTCTGGCCATCACCCCTTTTAATTTTCCATTGAACCTTGTCGCCCACAAGGTCGCTCCGGCGATTGCCGCGGGGAACAGCATCCTCTTAAAACCGGCTTTAACGACCCCCCTTTCTTCGCTGTTGCTGGCAGAGGTGATTTCAAAAACCGCTTTACCTGCGGGGGCTTTTAACGTCGTCCCCTGCGAGGTCGATGCGATACAACAGGCGGTCCTTGACGACCGGATTAAAATGCTCACCTTTACCGGGAGCGGAAAAGTCGGCTGGATCCTCAAAGAAAAGGCGCGAAAGAAAAAGGTCGTCCTGGAACTGGGGGGGAATGCCGGCGTCCTTGTGCATCACGATGCCGATCTCGATTATGCGGCAGGCCGCTGCGTGGCGGGCGGGTTTGCCTATGCGGGCCAAACCTGTATATCCGTCCAGCGGATCTATGTCCATGAAAAAGTCTATGACCTTTTCCTCGGCAAGCTTGTCGAAAAAGTCAAAGCGCTTCGCGTCGGGGACCCGTCGCTTGAAACGACCCAGGTCGGCCCGCTTATAAACCCCGCCGCCCTGGAGCGTACCGAAAGCTGGGTCAGGGAAGCGGTCAAAGAAGGGGCCGAATGTTTAGCCGGAGGAAAGGCCGATGGGCCGGTTTTTCTCCCGACGGTATTGACCGGAACAAAGCCTGAAATGAAAGTCAACTGCAATGAAGTTTT
>JACQBY010000010.1 GCA_016201875.1 Nitrospirota bacterium | reverse complement strand
TACTACAGCGGCACTTTTCGTCATTCCCGAATGCTTCTATCGGGAATCTAGGTGTTTTGAAGAAAATACGCAGGCAAAGTCACTGGATTCCGGCTTAAAACATGCCGGAATGACGGATAAAAGGGTATATTTGTAAAAAATTCGCTGTAGTATTATAAATAGAAGAGTTTTGAAAAGTTGGTGAAATTTTGAGGGATTTTTACAGAATTAATCAGCTCCCCCCGTATGTTCTCAGTACGGTGACCGCGATGAAGGTCGAGGCGAGAAAAAGGGGAGAAGATATTATCGATTTCGGAATGGGCAATCCCGATATGCCGACCCCTCCGCATATCGTTGAAAAAATGATTGAGGCCGTCCGGGACCCAAGGAATCACCGGTATTCTCTTTCAAAAGGCATTTTCAAATTAAGAAAGGCGATCACCGACTGGTATCAAAGAATTTATGGAGTCGAGCTTGATCCCGAAACCGAGGCGATTGTCACCATAGGCTCCAAAGAGGGGATTTCGCATCTGGCTCTGGCGATTGTCGAGCCGGGGGAGACCGTTTTAATCCCTGGCCCCACCTACGCCATTCATGCCTACAGCATGATCATCGCGGGGGCTAAAATCGCCCAGTTCCCTCTTATTCCGGGGACAGATTTTTTTGCCGCTCTGATGGCAGGTTACGAAGCGTGCGAATCAAAGCCGAAAATCTTAATTTTAAATTTTCCTCATAATCCGACAACCGCCGTGGTCGACCTCCCTTTTTTCGAGAAGGTGGTCCAATTTGCCAGAGAAAAGGACATGATTGTGATCCATGATCTGGCCTATGCGGACCTGGCTTTTGAAGGGTATAAAGCCCCCAGTTTTTTACAGGTCCCCGGCGCAAAAGAGGTGGGCGTCGAATTTTATACCCTGTCGAAAAGCTATAATATGCCGGGGTGGAGAGTCGGTTTTTGTGTCGGGAATAAAAAAATCATCGGGGCCCTGGCCAAGATCAAAAGCTACCTCGATTATGGCATCTTTCAGCCGATTCAGGTGGCAAGCATTATCGCGCTCAACGGGCCTCAGGAATGCGTTAAGGAGGTCCTTGAAACCTATCAAAAAAGAAGAAACGTTCTGGTTAAAGGGCTCAACCGGATAGGATGGAAGGTTGACACGCCTGTTGCCACCATGTTCGTTTGGGCCCCTGTTCCTGAGCCTTTCCGCCAGATGGGGTCTCTCGAATTCTCCAAACTCCTTCTCTCCAAAGCAAAAGTCGCGGTGACTCCCGGAGTGGGGTTTGGCGAAATGGGCGAAGGGTATGTCCGTTTTGCCCTTGTCGAAAACGAACATCGCACGCGACAGGCGATTGCCGGAATCAAAAAGGTGCTCCATAAACATCCTCCGGTTGAAAAGACAAAATAAGAGATGAAAACCATGCAGAGGGATCAGATTAAAGTCGGATTGGTCGGTTTTGGAACCGTGGGAAAAGGGGTGGCCCGGATTCTCCATGAAAACGCGGCCATCATCCAAAAAAGAGTCGGTTTGCCGATTACTTTAACCATTGTGGCCGATACCGATGCTTCAAAAAAGTCTCTGCTCCCTTCTTCTCAAACGAGTTTTGTCACCGATTATAAAAAAGTGGTGGATGACCCCGGCGTGGATATTGTCATCGAACTGATCGGCGGGATCGAACCGGCAAAAACCATCCTGTTAAGCGCTTTGAAAAAAAATAAACATGTGGTCACAGCCAACAAGGCTCTGCTGGCTGAACATGGAGAAGAACTTTATAATAAAGCCAATAAAATGGGTCTTGATATCGGTTTTGAAGGGAGTGTCGCGGGAGGGATTCCGATTATCCGGATCTTGAAAGAAGGGCTTGCCGCAAACCAGATCGAATCTTTTTACGGCATCATTAACGGGACCTCCAATTATATCCTGACCAAAATGACCGAAGAAAAACTCCCCTTTGAGTCTGTTCTGAGGGAAGCTCAACGGCTGGGGTATGCCGAAGCCGATCCGACCTTTGATATTGAGGGCATCGATACCGCTCACAAGCTTTCCATTTTGATTACGCTGGCTTTCGGGACTCAGGTCCATTTTAAAGATATCTATATCGAGGGGATTACTCAAATCACCCCGCTTGACATCGAGTACGCCAGAGAGTTCGGCTTTAAAATAAAGCTCCTGGCCATTGCCAAAAGAAGAGGGAATGAGATTGAAGCAAGAGTCCATCCGACGATGATTCACGAAGGAGAAATGCTGGCTTCAGTCAACGGTGTTTTTAACGCCATCTATCTGGTGGGAAACGCCCTTGGCCAGACCCTGTTTTATGGAAAGGGCGCGGGAGAGCTTCCGACCGGGAGCGCCGTGGTCAGCGACCTTATTGATATTGCCCGTAATATCCTGTACGCGTCGTCGTTTGAACCTCAGGCTCCGAGGGTGAGGGTCCCGCTGGTCTCTTTCCTCCCGCAGGAGAGAAAAGATCTCAGGATCAAACCCATTGATGAAATTGAAAGCCTTTATTATATCCGGTTCATGGTTCTTGATAATCCCGGAGTTCTCTCCCATATTTCCGGAATCCTGGGAGAGCATCAGATCAGCATCTCCGCGGTCATTCAAAAAGGGAGGCTGGCCGGAGAGACGGTGCCGGTGGTCATGATGACCCATCGATCCCTTGAACGGAATGTCCGTCAGGCGCTTGAAACGATCGATCAGCTTCCCTATGTTTCGGAAAAAACGCTCACCATCCGTGTTGAAGGAGAAGAAACCTAAGTGAAGCTTGCCTGGAAAGGCCTCATCCATGAATACAAGGAATATCTCCCTGTCTCGGAAAACACCCCTATTGTCACGTTAAACGAGGGGAATACGCCATTAATCCGCTGTTACAATTTAATCCGGCATTTGCGGCTTCCCATAGAGCTTTATTTGAAATTTGAAGGATCGAATCCGACCGGTTCTTTTAAAGACCGCGGGATGACGATGGCCATTTCAAAGGCGGTTGAAGCCGGGTCTCAGGCGGTGATCTGCGCGTCGACAGGGAACACCTCCGCCTCTGCCGCCGCCTATGGCGCCAGAGCGGGCATTCAGGTTTTTGTCCTCATCCCCGAGGGAAAAATTGCTCTGGGCAAACTGGCCCAGGCGATGATCCATCGGGCCGTGGTGGTTCAGGTTCAGGGGAATTTTGATGAAGCGCTCGATATTGTCAAAAAGATATCCGAAAAACACTCGATTACCCTGGTCAATTCCCTCAACCCTTACCGGATAGAAGGGCAAAAGACCGGGGCGTTTGAAGTGTGCGACCAGTTAAGAGATCCGCCGACGCATCATTTTCTTCCGGTCGGAAACGCGGGGAACATCACCGCCTACTGGAAAGGGTATAAAGAATATCATGCCAAAGGGAAAATTTCGACGCTTCCCAAAATGATCGGTTTTCAGGCGGCGGGCGCCGCTCCTATTGTGATGGGGCGCGTTATCGAAAAACCCAAAACCATTGCCACCGCCATCCGGATCGGCAACCCGGCAAGCTGGAAAGCCGCCGTACTGGCGGTCGAAGAATCAAAGGGCCAGATCAATCTGGTGACCGACGAAGAGATTATCGATGCCTACCGTTTGATCGCGGGGAAAGAAGGGGTTTTCTGCGAGCCTGCATCGGCCGCTTCCCTCGCCGGCGTGATCAAGCTTTTTAAGGCCGGCTATTTAAAAGAAGGGGACGTCGTGGTCTGCACCCTGACCGGGCATGGATTAAAAGACCCTGATATGGCCATGGGAGCCGTACAGAAACCGACGACCGTCCGGGCTAATTTTGAGGATGTGGCAAAAGTCCTCGGTTATTAATCATGGTTTATTCATAAACGGAGCAGAGTCAAAAGAACAATGAAATACGTGGTTGCCCTGGTTAGCGGGATGGCGTCCCCCCTTTCAGGCAAGAACCTTCAGGGAGAAGCGCCTCATCTGAAGCAATTGCTGGATCAGGGGTATTCGGGGAAACTGAACGCGGGAACAAAAATTTCCACGCGGAATGAATATATTTCTCTCCTTCCGGTTCTGGGCTACGATCCTGACGTCAGTTATAAAGGAGAAGGGTCTCTATTGGCGGCGCTGGCTTCCGTTCATCTTGAAAAAGAGGATGTCGCTTTCTGCTGCGATCTGGTGACGTTAAAGCATGCTCAGGAGGGATATTTCTTTCCTAAATTCGGCCCTAAAGTCATTCTGGAAAAATTCCCTTTATCTTCTCTTTCCGATGAAGAGGGGAAGGAACTCATACGGGAAATCAATGAGCAGGTGGGGACCGAATCGATTGTTTTTTATCCTGTCAAAAATATCTGCCATCTGATGGTCTGGGTCGGGGGAAAAACCAATATACGCTCTTTCCCTCCGGGTGAAGCAGTCGGAAAGTCGATTTCGTCCTATCTCCCGAAAGGGGACGGAGCCAATACCTTAATCCGGTGCATGGAAGTTGCCAGCCAGTTTCTTCAGCAGCATTTCTTGAATGAGGAGCGGATCGCCCAGGAAAGGCCTCCGGTGAACGGGATCTGGCTGTCAGAGCCGGGCAAAGCGCTCGATCTTCCGACATGGGAAGACCTGTATGGCATCCGGGGAGAGATGATTGCGGAGGATGACTTCATTAAAGGGATCGGACAGCTTGCGGGGCTCTCTCTGGTAGAATATCAAGGGATGGAGAATCAAAATTTTATAGAGCGTTGCGATGCAAAGGCAAAAGCGGCGATCAAAAGCCTCGGAGGCCACGATTTTGCATTCATTCATATCCCGGTTGATCAAAATCACCAGACAGGCGCTCTTCAAGCGATTGACCAGGCCTTTCTCGGCCCTGTCATGGAACATCTGTCCAAAAATTCCGATTGGAAATTTCTTTTTATGGAAGGTTCGCTCGTTGGCGAATTTCCGGGGCAAATGACCTACGCTCCGGTAGAAAAAGAGATCTCTTTTCTCGTTTCCTCTCCCGCCGGGAGCAAGAAATCGGGAATAGTCCTGAACGAAGGGCACCTTCTAATGCCCCGGTTTATCAAAGGGGGTCCGTGGGATTAAAATGGGTTTGATTGTTCAAAAATATGGCGGAACCTCCCTCGGCACCGTGGACCGGATAAAAAATGTGGCCAAAAAAGTTGCCGCGGCAAAGGCCAAAGGAGATGATATTGTGGTGGTGGTCTCTGCCATGAGCGGAGAGACCGACCGTCTCTTAAAACTCGCCCGGCAGGTGTCGGATTATCCCGATGACCGGGAGGTCGACATGCTCCTCTCCACGGGAGAGCGGGTCACGATTGCCCTCCTGGCGATGGCCCTGAACGACGCGGGGTTGAAGGCCAAATCTTTTACCGGAAGACAGGTCGGGATCATTACCGATAGCGCCCATACCAAAGCCAGAATTGAAAAAATAACCGCCGAAAGGATTTACGAAGCTCTAAAAGATGGCATCATACCGGTGGTTGCCGGATTTCAGGGGATAGACGACCGGTCCGATGTGACCACCCTGGGGAGAGGCGGGTCCGATACCACGGCGGTGGCTCTGGCCGCGGCCCTAAAGGCCGAAGCCTGCATCATCTATACCGACGTCGACGGCATTTATACCACAGACCCCAATGTCTGCAGTTCCGCGCGAAAACTGGAAAAGGTCTCCTATGAGGAGATGCTCGAATTTGCCAGTCTTGGCGCAAAGGTTTTGCAAACGCGATCGGTCGAGTTTGCGATGAAATATAATGTCCCGGTTCTGGTTTGTTCAAGTTTTAATAATAAAAGCGGAACCTGGGTTACGCGGGAGGATCCATCCATGGAACAGGTTGTTGTTTCCGGAATAGCTTATGATAAAAATCAGTCGAAGATTACCATGACCGGAGTCCCCGACCGGCCGGGAATCGCATCAAAAATATTCGGAGAAATTGCCGCGGCAAATATCGTGGTCGACATGATCATTCAGAATGTGAGCCAGGAGGGCCTGACCGATATCTCCTTTACCGTCCCCAGAGGGGATTTAAAAGAGGCGGCGCTGATTGTCTCAAAAATATCGAAAGAGATCGGGGCCGGAGACCTGCAGATAAAAGAAGATATCGCCAAAGTTTCTATGGTGGGGGTCGGCATGCGGTCTCACTCGGGCGTCGCGGCAAAAATGTTCCAGACCCTTGCTTCCGAAGGGATCAATATCATGATGATCAGCACGTCCGAAATTAAAATCTCCTGCGTCATTGACGCAAAATACACCGAACTGGCCGTAAGATCTCTGCATGAGGCGTTTCAGCTGGGGAAGGACCCCGTTTCTAAACCCTAGAAAGGTTTTTTAAAATGCGAGTGGTCGATATTTATGATACAACCTTGCGGGACGGCGCTCAGGCTGAGGATATTTCATTTCTGGTCGAGGATAAGCTCCGCATCACCCGGAAGCTCGACGAACTGGGGATTCCTTTTATCGAAGGGGGGTGGCCGGGAGCAAACCCGAAAGACATCGATTTTTTTAAAGAGGTCAAAAAAATTCCGTTGAAACATGCAACCCTCGTTGCGTTTGGATCGACCCGAAAAGCCAGTAATCCGGTCTCTAAAGACCCCACCCTTCATGAATTAATCAAAGCGGGAACCTCGACGATCACGATTTTCGGAAAAAGCTGGAACCTCCATGTCGAGGATGCCTTAAATATTTCGCTCAAAAAGAATCTCGAAATTATTTCAGACTCTGTGGCTTATCTTGTTTCAAAAAAACGAAGAGTTTTCTACGATGCGGAGCATTTTTTCGATGGGTACAAGGCAGACCCTGATTACGCGATCCAGACCCTGAAAAAAGCGGAAGAATCCGGGGCGGAATGTATTATTCTCTGCGACACCAACGGCGGGACCATGCCGTGGGAGGTCAAAGATATCTTCCGTGCCGTCGACCGGGAAATCAGAACCCCTTTAGGAATCCACACCCATAATGACTCGGAAACGGCGGTTGCGAACGCGCTTGTCGCGGTTGATCTGGGAGCCAAACAGGTCCAGGGGACGATAAACGGGTTTGGCGAGCGGTGCGGGAATGCCAATTTATGTTCCTTGATTCCGAATCTCAAACTCAAGATGAAAGTCGGCTGTATTTCAGATGAACAGATGAAGCGGCTGGTTGAGGTCTCGCGGTTTGTCAGCGAAATCGCCAATCTCCCGCATCACAAAAAACAGGCCTATGTCGGAGAGAGCGCCTTTGCCCATAAAGGGGGCATCCATGTCCATGCGGTGCGTAAAAAGGCCGAAACCTACGAGCATGTCCTTCCGCAATCGGTCGGAAACATCCAGCGTTTTCTGGTATCGGACAGTTCGGGGAAAAGCAACCTGATCCAGAAGGCGCAGGAATATGGCATCAAAGTTTCCGAAAAAGGGAAAGAATTGCAGGAACTCCTCCATAATCTGAAAACGCTTGAGAACCAGGGATACCAGTTCGAGGGGGCTGACGGGTCGTTCGAGCTTCTGATGAGAAAGGCCTTTGGCAAGCACCGGCGGTTTTTTGATTTAATCAAGTTCAGGGTCATTGTAGAAAAACAGATGGATAACGGCCAGACAGTTTCAGAGGCGAGCCTTCAGCTCCAGATCGGAAACGAAATAGAACATACCGTCGCGCTGGGCAACGGTCCGGTCAATGCTCTGGATAACGGTTTGCGAAAAGCGTTAGAAAAGTTTTATCCGGAGCTAAAAAATGTTAGACTGCTGGATTATAAGGTCAGAGTCCTTGCCGCAACCGTTGGAACACGGGCCCAGGTCAGGGTTTTAATTGAATCGGGCGATCAGACAAGAAAATGGGGGACCGTTGGAGTCTCCGAGAATATAATTGAAGCAAGCTGGCAGGCTCTGGTAGACAGTATTGAGTACAAGCTCTTAAAAGAGGAAGAAGAAAAATAAAATGGTCATCGAAGAGGGGATCGTTATTGAACAAAAAAATGGCCAGGTGCTGATTGCCATAGAGCGGACCGAAGCCTGCGAAGGATGTCCCTCGACCACGATCTGCAGGGCCGACGGGAATAAAATGGTGATGAGGGCTAAAGATCCGATCGGCGCCGCGGTGGGGCAAAAAGTCAAAGTAGCCGTTGAGCCGGCCAATTTCATCTATCCGGCTTTCTGGGTCTATGGGTTTCCGCTTCTGTCTCTGATCGGGGGAGGGGTTGTCGGAAATCTGCTGGCACTGGGATTGTCATTCAACCGGCAAAGCCAGCTCTTTTCCGCGGTGGGAGCGTCCGTGGGTGTGGCGTTAAGCTTTCTGGTTGTTAAAAGATTTAATTCCCGCCTGGAGAAGGGGTTGGAATATCTTCCCGTTGTGATCGAAATCGGATCCTGAATTGGCCAGCCGGAACAGTTAAACGTTAGCGATGGGGGGATTCAGAATAATCTTCGCCGGAGTGGCCAGATAGCAGTCTGTTCCCACATAAAAATACCCTCTCAGTTTGACCGTATCTTTATCCACCAGAGTGACATCGACAAGAACGACGCCATCTTTTTTTCTTTTCACTTTAACGTTATCCACCTTGATCACCAATTGATTTTCGTTATTATCGTTAACAACCATGACGTTTTTAACCACCTGAACGATTTTTTTCCCGTCTTTGTTATAGGTTGAAGAATTAATCAAGAGCTGGTGGTTATTTCCGAGTTCAAAACTGATCAGAGGCTCTTTATTGACGTAAAGCATTTCAGGACAACCCTCGTAAATTTTCTCGCCTATCATGAATTTTTGATCAGACATTTATAAATCCCCTGTTCTCTATTCCTTCACCCGGAGTTTCGGTATTCCCGAAACTTTCGGTTGAGCAGAATCTTCGTGATTATTAATTAACGGTATCGAGGCACTTTCGGGTCGACCTTCGCTGACCAGGCCTCAATTCCGCCGGCAAGGTTTACGACATGTTTAAATCCGCATCCCTGAAGGTATTTCATCGCTTTAAAGCTCCGGACTCCCATGTGGCAGAGGCAAACGATGTCAGTCTCTTTATCAAGTTCGTCTTTTCTTTTTTCAAGCTGGCCCAGCGGGATCAGGACAGATCCTTCGATTTTGGCGGTCTGATATTCCCAGGGTTCGCGGACATCCAGAATGACCATTTTCTGCCCTTCATCCATTCTTTTTTTAATCTCTTCCGGACCGAGGTTGTCATTTCCTCCCAGAGCAGAAAACCGGCCAAAAAAATCTAACATGAATCCTCCTGATAAATGAGCTTTACCTATCATACATGACCCTTTTGATTGCAGTCAAACCCTGTTTTATTATACCAGAATGTCTGAGGCCGTTATTTGGAAAGAAGGGGAACCAGATAGGGCCATAAATTGGCCGTTACAATTTTATACCCTTCCGCGGTAGGGTGGATCCCATCACCCTGATTATATTTTTCCTGAACGGCCGTTCCTTCAAGAAAAAAGGGGATTAACGGAATTTTATGCTCTTTGGCCAGTGAAAGATAAATTTGGTAAAATTCGTTTGTATATTCCGGTCCGTAATTCGGGGGGAGTTTCATCCCTGCCAGCACAATTTTAATCCTCTTTTTTTTCAGCCGTGAGATTATCTGGTCTAAATTGGAGCGGATTAAGCTCAAAGAGGTTCCCCGCAATCCATCATTGGCGCCCAGCTCAAGAATCACGATGTCAGGATTTTTACGGATGACCGCTTCTATCCGGGACAATCCTCCGGTGGTGGTGTCTCCGCTGATTCCCGCATTGATGACCCGATAAGAAAAATGTTCATCTTTTAATTTTTTTCCAAGAAGCGCCGGGTAGGCTTCATCTGGCGCCACGCCATACCCTGCCGTCAGGCTGTCGCCAAAAGCGACAATCAATTTTGGCGGGCGATTCTCCACAGCCTCTGAGGGTTTTGATAAAGATAAGATCATCATCGTTAAAAAAAGAGTTAATAAAACCTTCATTAAGATTCTCGTTTGTTTGTGTATGGATAATAGCATAAAATACCATTTTGGATTTTAATCATTATTTTTGTCGGGACGAGACGATGATTATTGTAAAGGATCTTTCAATGAAAGTTAGAGTGGGATCGAAAGAGCTGGCCATTTTAGATAAAATCAATCTGAATATCTCCAGAGGAGAGTTTATGGCCATTATGGGTCCCTCCGGGAGCGGAAAATCAACATTATTGGGCCTGATTGCCGGTCTGGATTCTCCGACATCCGGGTCGATTCAACTCGACCAATATTCGCTGGACCGGCTCGGAGAGGACGAACTGACCCTGTTAAGAGGGAAACTGATCGGGTTTGTTTTTCAATCATACCAGCTGATCCCCAATTTAACGGCTCTCGAAAATATTTCGGTCCCCATGGAGCTGGCGGGAGAGAACCATGTCAAAGAACGGGCTGTTTCTTTACTATCGGAAGTCGGGTTAGCAGACAGAGCGGACCACTACCCGGTTCAATTGTCCGGAGGGGAACAGCAGAGGGTCGCGATTGCAAGGGCTTTTGCCACTCATCCTCCCATTATTCTGGCCGACGAACCTACCGGAAACCTCGACAGCGAAACAGGAGATAAAATCATCGAGCTTCTCATTTCCCTGCATCGAAAATATCAGAATACCATGGTCTGGGTGACCCATGACCTGAATATCGCAAAAATGGCCGATAGCATTATTAAACTTCGCGACGGGAAAATCATTACCGTATGAACCTGAATAGTTTTACCTTTAAAATGGTCAGACGGGAAATCCTGACGTCATGGCGTCATTTTGTTTTTTTCCTCTTTTGTATCTCCCTTGGGGTAGGAAGTATTACCGGGGTGGGGGGGCTTTCTGATCAAATAGAATACTCGGTTATGAAAGAGGCCAAAGGTCTGTTAGGAGGCGATATCGAGGTTGAATTGAACCACCCGATGAGTTCCAAAGGGTTGAGGTTGATCAACCGCCTGGAGGGGAGAGGAATCAAAAACACCCTTGTTTATGAGATGATCGCCATGGTTGGCAATCCCAATAACGTATCTACTCAGCTGGTGGAGTTAAAAGGGGTGAAATCGGGCTATCCTTTTTATGGGACATTGACGCTGGACCCTCCGGCGGGGACCGATCCATTTTTAAAATCTGATCTGGCATGGGTTGAAGAATCGTTATTAATCCGGCTCGGGTTAAAAACAGGCGAAAGGATTAAGCTAGGGGAAGCAGAATTAACCATCGCGGGAGTCATTAAAAAAGAGCCTGACCGGATCACCGAAGCCTTTAGTCTGGGGCCTCGTGTGATGATTTCTGAAGAGACGTTAAATCAAACCAAACTTATTCAACCCGGGAGCAGGGTCAGATACCGCTATCTTTTAAAACTTCCATCGAGACTCTCAAACCGGGAAGTCGTTTCAGAATTAAAAACGTCTCTTTCCGACGAACGGGCAACGATAGAATCCTTTTCCGAGGCACAGCCGAGGCTTCGCCGCTTTTTAAACAATCTGACGATCTATCTCGGATTCATTGGGCTGATTTCTCTCTTTATCGGAGGAATAGGGGTGGGAAACAGCGTCCATGCCTATTTAAAAGAAAAGTTGCATACGATGGGGGTCTTAAAATGTCTCGGCGCCCCCTCCCGGACGCTCTTTACCATTTACTTTCTCCAGACGTTTATCATGGGGCTGGCGGGGAGCGCGGTGGGCGCGGGCCTCGGCCTGGGACTTCATTATCTTTTTCAGGATATGTTAAAAACCATTGTTCCCCATACGCTTGCCTATTTTTTCCCGGTGATGGCTATTTTAAAAGGGATGATTGCCGGAATATTGGTCGTTCTTTTATTTTCTCTATTCCCTTTATTAAAGATTAAACATTTAAAACCGAATATGGTTTTTAGAAGAGAAACGCAATCTCCTTCGACGGGGTTCAAGAACGCTTCAGACTGGATGATCATCGGGGCGGTTGTTTCAGGGATCCTCTTATTTGTCTTCTGGCAGGCCGGTTCCTTTAGGGTGTGGGGAATTTTTACCGGAGTATTTATCTCAGCCGTTATATTACTGAAATTTTCAGCCCTGGTCATGTTAAAGGGGGTTAAACGGCTAAAACCCGCCTCGTTTTCAATCCGGCATGGGATGGCCAACCTCAACCGTCCGGGGCAATTTGTTCAGTCGGTCATCTTCTCCATCGGCCTCGGAATGACGGTCATTTCTGCGATACTCGTTATTCGAGGGGGACTGGTACAGCAATTGACCGACAACAAACCCAATCATGCGCCGACCTTCTTTTTTATTGATATTCAGAAAAATCAAAAAGAGCCTTTTGAGCGTTTATTGGCCGGAAAATATCAACAGTGGAGCTTCCAAGACCATCATGAAATGGTTCCGATCGTCAGATCGCACCTTGATAGGGTTGGAAAAACCCGGGTGAAAAATTTAAAAAACAGCGATGCCTGGTATTATCAGAGAGAATATGTCTTAACCTCCCAAAAAGATCCCCCTTATGAGAACAAAATAATCCAGGGAGCATGGTGGGATCCGAAAACAGATTCAGCCCGGAATCAAATATCGATCGAAGAAGATGTTGCGAAACATCTGGGAGCAGGGATCGGGTCCGCGCTAGTCTTTGATATTCAGGGAACCCTGATGGAGGGGACCGTTACCAGTATCCGGAGCGTCAACTGGGAAAATTTACGGACCAATTTCTTTATTATTTTTTCTCCCGGTTCTTTTAAAGAGATTCCGATCTCTTATATTGCCACATCGGAGTCAAAAACGGATCAGGACCTCTCTCTTCAACATGAGGTGGTCGCCTCGTTTCCGAATGTGACGGTGATTAATATCCGGCATATCCTGGATACGCTCAAAGAGATCATGGAAAAAATTCTTCTGGCGGTTCAGTTTATGGGGGCCTTTACGGTGATCGCGGGGTTAATTGTTCTGGCCGGTTCGATGGCCGCCACCCGGTATTTCAGGCTGAAAGAGGCGGTGATTCTGAAAATGCTCGGGGCGGTCCGGTCTAAAATTTTAAAAATCTTTGTGACAGAATACACATGGCTCGGGGTGATCGCCGGAGTCATCGGAATCGTACTGGGGAATCTCCTGGCATGGATCTTTTTAAAATATATCATGGAGATTCAATGGAGATTTTCCTTTCTATCGATGGCGGCCCTTTTTATCACAACGCTCTTTCTGACTATTTTTATTAGTTTTTTCATGACCTATCGGATCATTGGCAAAAAGCCCCTTGCCATCCTCCGCCAAAACTAGCACCATCGCGACATCACCCGAAATCACCTTGACTGTTTACCAGAAGTTTGATAACAATTAAGAAGATTTAGGCCGATGTAGCTCAGTTGGCAGAGCAGCTGATTCGTAATCAGCAGGTCGGTGGTTCGATTCCACTCATCGGCTTCACTTTCCTTCATTCCTGCTTTTGTGAGTCACCAATAAGTCACCACGAGAACGGATATTTTGGGGAATCTCAACGCCGCCTCGGGGACATGATACGGGAGCAGAAAAAGACGGTGGGGCTGGCGAAGGGGACGCAGGGTACCTTAAGAGGGCGTGATTCTTCGGGCGGTTCCTTATTGGTACTGCCCGAAAATGATGCACCAACCCTTGCCTCCGCGTAAAACAGTAGGGTCAGGTCTATTTTGTTGTCATTCTCTACCCCTGCTTCATCAACCGGCTCACTGATGTAAAGTGCAACCCCAGATGATCCGCAATTTCACGCTGGGTATACCCATATTTTTCTACCGCCTCGGCTATCTTCTGGTTTCGCTTTTCCCTGGTTTGAAGCACCTCGTCTGTAAAAATCTTTTCAAGCCCGGGCCTGTTGATATAACGCTGACTTTTTGGAATTTCTACAACATCTTTATGCTCTCTAACGTAATCAATGAGCTTCTCCACAAAGGCCTCTTCACCGAGAATCGCCTGACCTTTTACTTCATTCCAGATTGTCTCCTTCCCAATCCCTTCCTGCACAAATTGCCGATATTTTTTTTCCGCTTCTTCTCTCCTTCTGCTGAACTGGCCAAGTATCCACTCTGTTGTGAGACACGAGTGGGCTCCTTCTTGCCCTGCTGTGGCACGGTAACTGGACCACTTCCACTCTTCCGGCCGTTTTTTGACGTGCCCCCTGACTGGATTCAGAACGACATACCGGCAAACCTCTAGCAGATGGGTATCCTTCTGAACGAGAATGGCATAGTACCTTCCTTGGAACAGATGGCCCGCTCTTCGGCGGCGTTTGTTAAAAAGCTGGGTATAGACACCGTTTAATTGTCTCATTCCGATAGAGAGATTACCATCCGGGGTCTCGATGAGGAGGTGGTAGTGATTGTCCATGAGGCAGTAGGCGTGGCAGATCCAGTTATACCGCTTGTTGACCTTTTGAAGGGTGATGAGGAAATTCTCACGGTCTTGATCATCTTTGAATACAGATTTCTTTTCGTTACCCCGTGACGTAATGTGATATACAGCACCGGGATATTGGATTCGAAGAGGGCGAGCCATGGCCAACCATAACATAACCAAACAACGATGTCAATTAAATAGACCTGACCCTATGCACTGACCCCTATGCACTGACTGA
Organism: Nitrospirota bacterium; assembly: GCA_016201875.1. Lineage (GTDB taxonomy): Bacteria > Nitrospirota > Nitrospiria > JACQBW01 > JACQBW01 > JACQBY01. The sequence goes on along the minus strand of JACQBY010000010.1, from coordinate 9,686 downwards.
CCTTACCCTTTTAGGTTTCTCTTTTTATTTATTTTTTCTTTTTAAGAATTCCAATAAAGTGGTCAATGGAAATAGCCGGCAAAGTCGTGAGTTTTACTGTTCCACGTGAACCCAGATCCACCGAAACCCTGGCGATTGTATCGGTGTCGGGGGCTTCCAGAATATTGACAAAATCGTAAATTCCCAACGTCGCATACTGGGCAAGAATTTTTACTCCCATTTTTTCAATTTCTTTGTTTACCTCCTTGATTCGATCCGGTTTTGTTTTTAAGGTGACACTCCCTTCATCCGTTAAGGTGCTGAGCATGACGTAAATGGCCATAATGACCTCCCCAAAAGTCCGGTTGCAGGTTCCCCAGGCGAACCGGAAGGTTAAACATTGTTTAAAGCCTGATCTCTTTTACTTTAAGGATAGACGCCTGAACGATGAAAATTCAAGAAATCTTTTAATAAGGATTTTTGTCCTGATGTTCCTGCTTCCCTTCACTTGAAATTAAGTTGTTCTTGGAGCATACTTTTTTTAAGAAATTTAACAAAATATTGAAACAGGTTTTTTAAAAAGGGGAGACTGATGGAAGCCAATTTTTATCTTGAAGATTCTGCCTTCCAGGAGTTAATGGATCATCTCCTCCCTCCCTCCCAGAAGCCCTGGGCCCGCGACCTGTTCACCAGAATGGGCAAACTGGCAGCTACCGAAATTGACCGGCTCGCCATGATCGCAAATAAAGAAAAACCCGTCCTTCGTCAATATGACCGGGAAGGAACACGGATTGATCAGATTGTTTATCACCCTGCATACCTTGAAATGGCAAAATTGGCTTATGAGTTTGGAATGGTCGGCCTTCCTTATGCCTCCGAAGAAAAAAGACGGGGAAATAAAGTCGGACCCTTGATTAAATTTGGACTGGGATATCTTTTTTCCAAAGCAGAAGTTGGACTTTATTGCCCCATCTGCCTCACAGATGGGACCCTCCGGGTCATCGAAAAATATGGAAATGAAAAGTTAAAAAAGGAATTCATTCCGCGGCTTGCCTCCATGAATTTTGAAACGCTTTATCAGGGAGCCATGTTTTTAACTGAAAAACAGGCAGGCTCTGATGTGGGAAATATTGAAACCAGGGCCGTTTATGAGGATCATACCTGGAAATTGTACGGCGAAAAATGGTTTGCCTCGAACGTCGACGCGGAGGTTATTATCACGCTGGCAAAAATTGACGGCGCCGCCTCAGGGACGAGGGGATTGAGTCTTTTTCTGGTCTCCAAAACGCTCGAAAACGGCGAAAGGAACAGTGTCCGGATAAACAGGCTAAAAGATAAATTAGGAGTCGCTTCCATGGCGACAGGCGAACTCACGTTTGACGGGACTCAGGCTTATCCGATCGGAGATCTGAAAGAAGGTTTCCATTATATGACTGAAATGCTGAACCTTTCCCGCCTTTACAATGCAGTCGCTTCCCTCGGCATTATGGGAAGATCCGTTTTTGAGTCTCTCCGATATTCAAAGGAACGCAAAGCATTTGGAAGCTTCCTGAATGAATTCCCCCTGGTCAGGCGAACGCTCATTGATATGGTTTTGGAATGGGAAACTTCGCTTCACCTTGTTTTTCATACCGCTCATTTTCTTGAACAGGAAGACTTATCCGGCAATCCAAAAGGATACATGATGCGGCGAATCCTCATCCCCTTATCCAAATATCACACCGGGAAAATGTCTGTCCGCCTGGCCTCTGAAGCTTTGGAACTTTTGGGCGGGAAAGGATACATAGAAGAATTTGTTACCTCCCGCCTTTTAAGGGATGCTCAGGTCCTTCCGGTCTGGGAAGGAACTTCAAATATCCTGGCTCTGGATGTCCTCCGCTCCATTCGAAAGGAGTCCGCGGACCTCCCTTTTTTTCAAGACCTTCAAGAAAAACTGGATGGCATCCATGTTCAACCTCTCGAAAGGCTAAAAGAAAGGGTCAATCAAATCCGTCAGGAAGCCGCAACCCATCTTTCATATTTAAAATCGCAGCCAGAGGATTTTCAGCAATTTTACGCCCGGGAACTGGCCGATCAGATGGTAAGGCTCTACCAGGGAGTGTTGCTTTTAAAAGAAGCGGAAAGAGACATTCAAAACAGGGGAAGCGGAAGAAACGCGCTCCTTGTCCATTTATTTCTGAATCGCCACTTTAACAAAGAAAATCTGAAATCGCCCGGAACAGGGCTCAGGCTCGAACTCGATTTTTTTGAAGCCCTGGTTTATCGCCAGACCCTCCCTGTTGAAAAAGTCCTGCCGTTTATTCTTTAAGGATTTTTACCTGCACATCATCTTATTTTTCCCCTCCCGAAAGAATTTCTTCTAATTGTTGAATCATCCTCGCTTTGTGGGTGGCCGGCCAGTAAATCCTCTGGCAGCCCGGACAGGTATAAAATGTCTCCTGGGTAAAATAGACATAGGGAAAAACTCTCTCTTTGAGAGCCTGTTTCTCAATTCGAGCCAGGGGGAGGTTACAACGAAGACAGCGGGTTAAGAAACCTCGATAGGGCTCGATAGAAAACTGTTTGATGACCTGAAAGAGTTGATCCTTATAGGAATCTCCCCGAATAAAAAAACAATTCTCCCGGACTTTCTTCCTTTTTATCAGATGGGTATCTCTGGTCAAAATGATTCGTTCTTCCCGGTCTGCCTGCTCAATCAGCTCATTATCTTTCAAGGAGGGATCATAGGCAACATCACAACCAATCATCCGCATCCAGACCACCAATCTTCCCAGCATATGGTCCGCAAAGTATTTCATTATTTTTCATGCCAATGGGTCAACACCATTTTTATCCGTTTTTACCAACCATAATCCAGATTTTTAAATAAAGCCAGGAATGAAAAGACTGATTTGTTTGATTCCTCTTCCCCCCCTTTGTTACCATAAAGCTATGGTAAAGAGGAGACGGGAACCTATAAACATTTTGAAGGGGAGAATGAACCATGCCAAAACAAATCCTTTTTGGTGAGCCGGCTCGCGCCTTAATTTTAAGGGGGGTCAATCAATTAACCAATGCGGTCAAGGCCACCCTGGGACCCGGAGGAAGAACAGTCATGATTGAAAAGAAATTCGGAGCTCCCACGATCTGTAATGACGGGGTTACTGTGGCGAAAGAGATTGAATTAAAAGACCCCTATGAAAATATGGGAGCTCAACTGGTGAAGGAGGTTGCCAGCAAAACCAGCGATATCGCCGGTGACGGAACCACAACAGCCACCGTGCTGGCCCAGGCAATTTTCAGAGAGGGAATTAAACATACCGCGGCAGGCGCCAACAGCATGCAGATTAAACGGGGAATCCATGGCGCTGTTGAGATGATTGTTGAGGAACTAAAAAAAATCAGCAAACCGTGCCAGACCAAAAAAGAGATCTCGCAGATCGGGACGATTTCCGCCAATAACGATAAAACCATTGGTGATTTAATTGCTGAGGCTATGGACAAAGTGGGGAAAGACGGCGTCATTACGGTTGAAGAGGCAAAAAGCATGACCACCTCGCTTGATGTGGTAGAAGGTATGCAGTTTGACCGGGGGTATCTTTCCTCCTATTTTCTCACCGATCTGGAGAGAATGGAAACGGTGATCGAGGATGCCTTTATCCTCATCCATGAAAAAAAGATCAGCACGATGAATGATCTTCTTCCGATTCTTGAACAGATTGCCAAAACGGGAAAACCCTTCCTGATTATCGCCGAAGATATAGAGGGAGAAGCGTTGGCGACTCTTGTGGTGAATAAACTGAGAGGGAGTCTCAACTGTGCCGCGGTCAAATCTCCCGGGTTTGGAGACCGGAGAAAAGCTATGCTGGAAGACATTGCCATTTTAACCGGCGGACAGATCATCGCGGAAGATATTGGACTGAAACTTGAGAATGTCAAGATTTCCGACCTGGGGAGAGCGAAAAGAATAACCATCAACAAGGATAATACCACTATTGTCGAAGGTGCAGGGGATCCCTCCCGGATTGACGGACGGGTAAAACAGATTAAGGCGCAGATCGATGAGGCCGCTTCTGATTATGATCGCGAAAAGCTTCAAGAACGCCTTGCAAAAATTGTCGGCGGGGTGGCTGTCATTAAAGTAGGAGCCACGACTGAAACAGAAATGAAAGAAAAGAAAGCCCGGGTGGAAGATGCGCTTCATGCGACAAAAGCAGCCGTGGAAGAAGGAATCGTTCCTGGCGGCGGCGTCGCTCTCCTGAGGTGCATTCCTTCATTAGCAAAGCTTCATTTAACCGGAGATCAGCAATGGGGCGTGGATATCGTAAAGAGAGCTCTTGAAGAACCGATCCGTCAGATCGCTGAAAATGCGGGATATGAAAGCTCAATGATTGTTGAGAACGTTAAAAATGGGAAAAACAACTACGGTTTTAATGCGGCCTCCGGGGATTATGTTGATATGGTGGAAGCCGGAATTATTGACCCCTCCAAGGTGACCCGGTGTGCTTTGCAAAATGCCGCAAGCGTTTCCGGCCTTATGTTAACAACCGAAGTCCTGATCGTAGAAATTCCTGAAGAAAAAAGAGCTTCTATGCGATCACCCGGATTAGGAGGGGAAATGGGCGGCATGTATTAAACGGGGGTTCCATGATAAACAAGACTCTTGAAAAGGAAGTGAAGATTAAACTGGCAGACGTTTCTCTTGAAGGATCGCTTGGGCTCCCTTCAGGAGCAGAAGGGGTCGTTCTCTTTTCTCACGGGAGCGGAAGCAGCCGCCATAGCCCCCGGAATAATTTTGTGGCCGATCTCCTCCGTCAATCTGGAATCGGCACCCTCTTATTCGATCTCTTAACGGAAGAAGAGGACGCCCGTTATGACACCCGGTTCAATATTCCCCTTTTGACCCGGCGGCTGATCCGGGCAACCCGTTGGCTGATAGAGGACCAAAAACCTAAACGTTTTTCCATCGGCTATTTCGGCGCAAGCACCGGAGCCGCCGCGGCATTGGAAGCTGCGGCAAAACTACCGGCAGATGTCTGCGCGGTCGTTTCCCGCGGGGGACGCCCCGATCTGGCGATGGAAACATTACCCTTTGTCAAAGCACCTACCCTTTTGATTGTCGGAGGGAATGACTTTCAGGTCATTGATCTAAACCGGCTGGCGTATGATCAGCTTACCGGTAAAAAAGAGATGGCCATTATCCCCGGCGCCACTCATCTATTCGAAGAACCGGGGACTCTGGAAAGGGCGGCGGAACTGGCGGTCGGATGGTTCACCCTTCACCTGACTCAGAGCAGGTAATTTTCACAGAAACAAGGCATGCCGAATGAAACTTCAAGTGGAGTGTGATAAGGACTATCAAGGTGAGGAGAGTCCTCGATCCATCTTTTTTGGGGGTCGAAAGGTCGTTGTCCTGGAAGTTGTCGACCGATGGATTTCTTTCGACCATCGTTATTATAAGGTCCATGGTGATGATGGAGGACTCTACATCCTCAGACATGAGGTAGCTCCTGACCATTGGGAGATCACTCTGTTTGAACAGCAGAAGTAAAAAAGATGAGCGACATTGACGGATTTAAATTTAAGGAGGAGGTTTTCTGATGAAAATTCCATTACAGCTTACGGTTCGAAACCTGTCACTTTCGGAGGCGGCAGAGAAGGATATTCGGGAAAAGGCTGCCGGTCTTGATTCACTCTACGATAAGATTACCGGGTGCCGGGTGGTCGTCGAGGTTCCTCACCGGCATCATCATAAAGGGGTTTTGTACGATATCCGGATTGACCTGACGGTACCGGGAAAAGAGTTTGTCATAAGGCGGGAAGCCGATGAGGATCTCTATGTGGCCATCCGGGATGCGTTTGATGCCGCGCGGCGCGGTTTGGAAGAATTTTCCCGGCGTCAGCGCGGTGTCGTGAAAACCCATGAAGACGTTTCTCTGCCTGGCCGGGTTATCCAATTGTTTCCCCTGGAGGGGTACGGTTTCCTGGAGACGGTTGACGGGCGCAAAATTTATTTCCATCGAAATAGTGTGTTAAAGGGTGACTTTGATCATTTAAAGACAGGGTTCGAAGTACGATTTGTGGAAGAACCAGGAGAGAAGGGTCCTCAGGCCAGCGCCGTCGAGGTTTCGGGAAGACGTCGGGAATGAGGCGGATCAACCCTCAGGGCAAAAGAGTCATTACCCGGTTCTTGCCGGTTTTTTTTGCATGGTAGAGGAATTGATCGGCCTTTTTAATGAGGCTCCTGCCATCCCTGGAATCCTCCGGACAGGTGGCCACTCCAAGGCTGATGGTCAATCCCCCGGCCACTTTCCGTAAGACATCGAGTCTTAATTTTTCAGCCACTGAACAGGCTTTGTCCCGGTTGGTTTCCGGCAGGATGACGGCAAACTCTTCCCCGCCGTAACGGGCGGCAAAATCAATGTTCCGAATATTGAACATCAGGATACGGGCGATTTTTCTTAAAAGTTTATCCCCCTCGTAATGTCCGTATGTATCGTTGTATTTTTTAAAGTCATCAATGTCAATCATCAGAAGGGAAACCGGATGAAGGTACCGCAGGCTCCGGTGAATTTCCTTGGCGAGTTGTGCGATGAAGAAACTATGGTTAAACAGGCCGGTGAGACCATCCCGGATGGACATCTCCCTTAGTTTTTCTTCGGCCTTCTTTTTCCGGGTGATGTCCCGTACGATAATCATGGTACAGGAGGTTTTACCGGTGGAATCGAGCAGGGGGGAACAGCTCAACCAGAGATTCCGAGGGGCTCCTTTTTTAGTCAAGGGGGAAGTTTCATGAAAATGGCCCTTCCGTCCGGATTCACCGGAATCGTCTCCGGAGATGCCCCCCTCCGAAAAAGGGCATCCCTTCTTTTCCCCGCAACCGAAGAATGCTTCACAGGTGAACTTCCCGATGATTTTTGAAGGCTGCCAGCCCATGATTTCCTTCATGGCCGGATTCATGGCAATAATCTGCTTATTCTCATCGGCCAGGGCAAACCCATCCCGCGAATATTTAAAGAGTGTCTGAATCCAATCGGTTTTCAAAGGAACGCGGCGGCTTTTCATTTGGTGTCCCGGCATTTCGAAATCATACTATGCTCCCGGATTTTATCTGTCAAGCAAGTCAGACCGGCATGCAGCTCATCGGGTACTTCAGTTTGAGGAAATAAATCACGGTGTTGAAAAAGACGAGAGGTGTCAATAAAACAACACTTTTTCTTTGAAAGTATGAAAGTATTGAAGATTTCTCATAAAGTTGAGATAGTGTTAAATAAGGAGTAAAGTTAAAACTTTCTCTCAATCATGAGATTAAAATAAAGGTGTTATTGGCCTGAACGGCTATTTTGTAGGGATTATTTCGCAAAATGATGGAGGGTAAAAAAAATGAAGAAACCTACAGTGAAGAAAATGTTGCCAACTGAGAAGAGATCCTCTCCTGAACCCGGTATCGAACTTCACAATATAGATCTTCACAAGAATGATCCTCAGAGTCTCAGGGAAAGAATATCGGAGTCAGCCTACGATCTGTTTTTGAAAAGGGGCGCGGTCCATGGGAATGATCTGAGCGACTGGTTAGAGGCCGAACGCATGGTCCTGGCCAAACATGGGAAAACCCAAAATGATCTGAGGGGATAAAAAAGGAAAGAAGGGGCCTATGAAGATTCTATCTGACCTGGCTAAAAGAGCGGTCCAAAAACTCGGTTCTTCTGCGGATATCCGGATTAATGGGGATCGTCCCTGGGATATTCAGGTAAAAGATGAGCGGTGTTACCCGATTATCCTCTTCCATCCCAACCTGGGTTTGGGGGAATCGTACATGAACCAATGGATTGAATGCCAACAATGGGACGAGTTTATGGATCGGATTCTCCGGTCTCAGGCCACGCTTAAAATGGAGGAAAAGGGGGGGATTTATTACAGATTACAGGGTTTCCTGGCCAATCTGCGGAGCCTGGCTGAGCCGTTCAGGGTAGGAAAAACCCATTATGATCTTGGAAACGATTTGTTTGAAAAGATGCTGGACCACCGGATGACCTATAGTTGCGGCTATTGGAAAACGGCCAATACTCTGGAAGAAGCCCAGGAGGCAAAACTCGAACTGGTCTGTAAAAAACTCCGGTTGCGGCCCGGCATGAGGATTCTTGATATCGGATGCGGATGGGGAAGTTTTATCAAGTATGCGGCAGAGAGATATAGTGTCGAGGCGGTTGGAGTTACGGTTTCAAAGGAACAGTTTGAGCTTGGGAAAAAGCTTTGTAAAGGGCTTCCGGTTGAAATCAGGCTTCAGGACTTCCGGGAGGTTCATGAACCGTTTGACGCCATTGTTTCAATCGGGATGTTTGAGCATGTCTGCACGATGAATTACCGGGCCTATATGAAATCGGTTCACCGGAACCTCAAAGATGAAGGCCTTTTTCTGCTTCAGACGATCGGGAACAATGAGTCGAGAGGGGGGGTCGATCCATGGATCCGTAAATATATATTTCCAAACTCAATGGTTCCTTCCCAGGTGCAAATCGGAAACGCCATTGAAGGGCTGTTTATCATGGAGGACTGGCATAATTTTGGAAGCGATTATGATAAAACGCTGATGGCCTGGTACCGGAACTTTGAACGGGAAAAAGGTTTCTGGATCGAGAAATACGGCGAACGGTTTTACCGGATGTGGAAATATTATTTATTAACTTGCGCGGGAGCCTTCAGGAGTAGAGCGCTGCAACTCTGGCAGATTGTTCTGTCCAACAAAGGGGTTTATGGGGGTTATGCATCTATTCGGTAAGACCATGGCCTGAGAGATTCCGTTTTTTCTCTTCTGTTATGACGAAATCAAGGATAAAGGGGATTAAAGTATGAGGAACGCGGTTACAGATTGGAGAATATCAGAATGAAGGCGAATAAATGGGAACTCTCTCCCACCGAACTTTGCATTACATTTGATCCTCAAAAACTTCCTTTTGAAACGACTGCCGAGCTCCCCTCAGAAGAGGGCGTTATCGGCCAGGAACGGGCGGTCCGGGCGATGGACTTCGGACTTCATATAGGGGGTGACCAGGGATATAACATCTACGTATCGGGTGTCCCGGGAACGGGAAAAAACTCCATCATTAAATCGATGATCAAGCGGGTTGCTGAGTACCAGCCGACCCCCGGGGACTGGTGTTATGTAAATAATTTTCAGAACCCTGATCGCCCGGGAGTCATTTATCTCCCTGCAGGTAAGGGACGGGAGTTCCAACGGGATATGTCGAAACTAATTGCTTTTCTGAAGGAGAATTTTCCCAGGGTTTTCCAGAGCAAGGAATATCAGGAGGAACGCCGGAATATCGAGGAAAGCTTTGCCAGAGAGAGAGAGGCTCTCTCCAATGAACTCGACTCCCATGCAAAAAAAGAAGGCTTTATGATTGAAAGTTCACCCCTCGGCATTAGCGTGATTCCTTTTTATAAAGGGAAGCCAATTCAGTCCGACCAGATCGATACCCTTGGACCGGAACTCCGGGAGGAAATTCTTCGCAAGGAAAAGGAGGTCCATGAGCATGTTCACGTTTATGTTCAGAAAGTCCGTGAAATGAGAGAGGAGATGGAGCGGAAAATCGAGATGCTGAATAACAGGGTGGCCCGTTTTTCCTCCGAACATTCATTTGAAACGCTCAGGGAAAAACACAAAACAAACCAGAAAATACTCGAATATATTCAGGCCATTCAGCAGGATGTCCTTGAAAATTTCAAGG
>JACQBY010000044.1 GCA_016201875.1 Nitrospirota bacterium | reverse complement strand
ATTGGCCTGATCGCCTACAACCTGTTCATTGGATTTAAGCGTCTGTCTTGTCCAGAGGCCTGGGCACACCATACCATTGCAACCTTTCGGTGGAAATGGATACAAGTGGCGGGTCGAATTGTGCGGCATGCGGGGCGTGTTATTTTGAAGCTGACGGTGGATGCGGAACAGTTGGCCCTCTTTTGTGGTATTCGGCAGAAGTGCTTTGACCTGACTCTTGCCACCTGACCAACAGAAGGTGCGGCCAGGATAAAGAAGACTCGGATGAGTGGGGAGAAAATTGCCTAAAATCACTCAGAATGGAGTGATCCGCTCTTTCAAAAGGATGAATAGAGGGTTTCAGAGCTCTGTGGATCAAAACAGGGCTGACTTGGATTAAAAAAAACAAAAAATGTCCCCATGGGGGCCCCTAAACTATCTCTATCTCTGATCTTGGGTTTGGAGGTTTCACTTGACTTTTTGCCGTAAATTTTTAAAAATTAACAATTGCCCTTGGCCGGCAGGTCCGGAAAGAGGTTAATCCAGAAGGTTAAAAGGGTTCTGAACGAGGAGCGTTATTTTCATATTGAATGAAAGGAAAAGCTTGGTGAATTTCTTGAAGAACAGGCCGTTAAGTGTTTTATTGGGTTTTATTGTTATTTTCGGTTTTTCCCTGTCGGCAAGAGCGGAAGATGACGGGGGAAAGGGGAGAGGGATTGTCGAGCGGGCCCATCAGGTCTACGGGGGAAAGGACCAGCAGTCAAAACTGACCTTTTTTATTAAAGAGGCGTCCGGAGAAGAGCGGAAGATCGCGATGAGGCGGGTCTGGAAAAACTATAACGGTGAAAAGGGGATTGATTCAAAGGTCATCATTTTCCAAGAATATCCCCCCGAAACGAACGGGTCAAGTTTTATGGGATGGTTTTACCGCCCCGGCTCGGGAAAGAAAAATGAAGCCTGGCTGTATATCCCCCTTTTAAAAAAGATCGAACAGCTTCCGGACACCAGCAACCGCGACGAGTCTTTTCAGGAATCGGACATTAAGCCGTCTGACATGATGGTCCGGCCGATCGACCTCGACGGACACCATTTTTTGCGGGAAGAAACGATTTCAAACAAAACCTACGAGGTCATAGAATCGACCCCGAAACAGAAAGACCCGAATTACCCTTACAGCAAAGTTCAAAGCTGGATATCCAAAGACGAACGGTTAACGGAAAAAATCGACTATTACGACAATGACGGCCATCTGTTTAAACAGCAGTTGATTTCATGGAAAAAAGTGAAAACGGCATTTGTGTGGGAAAAGGTCGTCACATCGAATATGCTCAACCATAATGTGACCACCCTGAATATCTCCGATATCAAGGTCGATACAGGGGTGGGCGATCCGTTTTTCTCCCAAAGATCGATGAAAAGCGCAAATAAAAAATAACCGCGTCAATAAAAGAGAGCCAGGTCGTTCAGGTGAAAACATCCGGAGTCAGAAAAACAGGTTTGCAAAAAAAACTGGTCCTCTCCATTTTTGGGGTAGGGCTTTTGTCGGTGATTCTTGTTCTGACATTTGTTTATATTGTCGGAAAAAAGAGTTTAAAGGAATCGATCGGGGCCAACTTTAAAAAACTGGCCGAAGCCAGCAGCGACAATATCGATACGGCGATGAACACCCATTTGGAGGAGGCGGCGTTACTGGCCTCATCAAGCTCGGTTCTTTCGGCCGTCGAAGAGTCCAATCAGTTTTATGAGGGGTCTACCGACCAGGAAATCAAAAAAAGGATTGAGGAGATTGAACAGCGGTGGGTCCATGCTTCGGGGTTTGACGCTTACCTGATGGAGGTTCAGAATAACAGAGCGACTTTTTATCTCAATTCGTTTTTAAACCAGGAAAAAGAAAAAGGTCTCCATCCGCTCATGATGGTGACCAATCTTAAGGGAGCCCTGGTTGCGGCCAATAAAAGCCCTTCGCATTATGATTTTTCCAAAGAACCCTGGTGGCAGATGACCTATGCGGGGGGGAAAGGGAAGCCCACGATGAGCAATATTGAGTGGAACCCTGATCTGGGGAGCCAGACTTTTACCCTCGGAACCCCTGTGTTGAAAAATGGAAAGGTGATCGGGGTTTTTTATATGGTCCATGACGCCCATCTGTTGTTTCACTCGCTGGCGCTTGCCAGAGTCGGAAAGAGCGACCGGATGCTGATTATTGATGCCAAAGGAAAAGTCCTTTTTGATCCGCTTCAACCTCAGCCGGCTCAGATCCTCTCCCCCCTTCTGGCAAAAGAAGTTTTAACCGGAGCTTCGGGGTGGACCTCTTCGAGGCATGACCCTTTTTTTAACGGGACCGATTCCATCAACGGGTTTGCGCCGGTTAAGGCAACCTCCAGTTCCGGACCTGACGCTTTTGCGGGAACCCACTGGACTGTTTTTACCAGCCAGGATCCCAAAGAGACCTACGCTCCGGTTTATACACTTTTAATCTGGATCGGAGTGATCGGGTTTGCGGGAGCGATTGTGGTGGCGGTTTTCGGATTTATGATTTCGCGGGGAATTGTCCGCCCCATCTCGGTATTGATTGAAGGGACCGAATTGATCGGCAAAGGGAATCTCAACCATTCTATCCAGATTGCCACCGGGGATGAAATCGAAGACCTGGCCAGACATTTCAATGACATGACGTTGAAGTTAAAAATATTTTATTTTAAACTCGAAGAAGAGGTCAGGTCGCGGACCAAAGAGCTGGAGTATCAAAAAAACGAGCTCTCAACGCTTTACTCGATGGTTACGGTTTTAAACCAATCGAGGGAATTAAAAGAGATTTTAGACAGCTCTTTAAGCAAAATTGTGGAGTTGATGGGGGCTTCCACCGGCATCATCTGGATGATGGATGAAAAAACAAGCCGTTACACCATCAAGTCCTCCTATCAACTGGTGTTAAATCCAAACCAGCTGGAAAGTTTGATGAGGATTTTGGACTCTGTCGGGTCAAAAGTCATCCTGGAGGGGACCTCCTGGATATCGGAAAATGTCACCGTCCAGGAAGATGTGGCAAAAACGGCTTACAGCGACATTGGTTTTATTTCTTTATATGCCTTTCCTCTTTCGTCCAAGAAAAAAGTGGTCGGGGTTTTATTTCTTCTCTACAAGAACATTCGGGGACTCTCTTCAAATGAAATTCAAATGCTGGAATCGGTGGGAAACCAGATGGGGATTGCTGTTGAACATGCCCTGATGTTTTCCAAAATCAAAGGTCTTTCCCCATGAATTAGAGTTGTCAACCTGCGGTTTTTGGGATAAGATAATCCCGGTCTTAAAAAAAATAGAAAACAATAACGATTGAATCACCATGATGACGGAGAGTAAAAAATTGAATATGCTTCGCGGTAAAAAGGCAATTATTTTTGGAGTCGCTAACGAAAGAAGTATCGCATGGGGGATTGCTCAGGCCCTTCACCGTGAAGGGGCCGATCTGGCGTTTACGTTTGTGGGAGATGCCATCGAAAAGAGAGTCCGGCCTCTGGCCGAAAGCCTCGGGTCAAAGATCGTGATTCCCTGTGATGCCGCCAGCGATCAGCAGATCGTCTCTGTTTTTAACCAGCTGAAGAACATCTGGGGAGAAGTCGACATCGTCATTCATTCGGTCGCCTATGCCAACAAAGAGGAGTTAAAAGGTTCTTTCCTTCAGACCTCCCGCGAAGGATTCCGCCTGGCCCTCGATATCAGCGCCTACTCCCTTGTCGCCATGACCCGCGAAGCGGTGCCTTTGATGAAAAAGGGGGGGAATATCATCACGCTGAGTTATTTTGGCGCCGAAAAGGTCATTCCTCATTATAATGTCATGGGAGTGGCCAAAGCGGCGCTTGAAGCCTGTGTCCGCACCCTTGCCGTTGACCTGGGGCCTCAAAATATCCGGGTGAACGCCATCTCCCCCGGACCGATTAAAACCCTTGCCGCCGCCGGGATCTCGGATTTTAAGGTGATCGGCCACCATGTCGAGACCAAAGCCCCTCTCCGGAGGATCGTAACGATTGAGGAGGTTGGAAACACCGCGCTCTTCCTTTGCAGTTCTCTTGCCTCCGGGATTACCGGGGAAACGATCCATGTAGATGGCGGATATAACATCATCGGCATGTAATTCACGGGGAGTTTAACAGCAGATATTCGTCTCTGTCTTATAATAATCGGCGTCCACCTCTGATGTTTTTACCGGCTTTTTTAGAATAAGGTATTCGAACCATTTTCTCACAGAGTCGACCAGAATAATGACCGCCAGCCCGGCGATCAAAAGAATGAAAGAGGCGTTGAGATAAAAAGAAAACGCTTCGGAAGGGTTTGTCGAAACAGCTGCTTTGTGTAAAAAGGTTTGAACAAGAAAGGCGCAGGCGGTAAACGTGCTTGCCGCCATAAAGGCCATCGGAAGGGCGGTCACCCAGAGATATTTTTCTTTTTTCATCACGATTAAAATCGTCGTCCCGACGCAAAGGGCCAGCATTCCGAAAAGCTGATTGGCCGCGCCGAACATCGGCCAGATGGTGCTGATACTCCCCGTTGAAATCAGATAAGCCCAGAGAAAAACAACCACAAACGTGGTGACCCATGTTCCGGGCGCCCACCCGATATTCTTAAAGGGGGGATAAACTTTTCCGAACATTTCCTGAAAGAGAAATCTCCCCACCCGGGTTCCCGCGTCGATCGTGGTTAAAATAAAAAGAGCTTCAAACAAGAGGGCAAACTGATACCAGTAAGCCATCAGGTTTTTAAACCCGGGGATTGACGAAAAAATGGTGGCCATTCCCACGGCCAGAGAAACCGCTCCTCCCGGGCGCCCCGCCACGTCTACCTGGACCAGTTCTGAAAGGCGGCTGATCTCTCCGGGGGCAAAGCCGAGTTGGGCAATGGCATCGATGCTTAATCTGGTATTGATGGCAAAATAGTCTCCCGGGATTAAAATTCCCGCCGCGATAACCGCCATCACGCCGACAAACCCTTCCATGAGCATTGTGCCGTAGCCGATCAACCGGGCATCGCTCTCTTTATCGATCATTTTCGGCGTGGTTCCGGT
>JACQBY010000043.1 GCA_016201875.1 Nitrospirota bacterium | reverse complement strand
TTTTAACGGCCGGACGGGAGGAATGATAAGCCGGATCCGGTCGCCCTGACGGATTTTGTATCCGGGCTTTACCACCTTCTCATTAACGGTTACCTGCTGTTCATCCATTAAATTCTGAATGCGGGTTCGGGAAAGGGGTATCCCCCGTTTAATCAGATAAAGGTCGACCCGGAGGCCTGAACTGTTTACCGGAACGGAAAATTCCAGAAATTGCGGGGGATCTTTTAAAGACCCGGGAGGAGGATTTGAATCGGGAACGCTTAAAATGTCGCTTCACTCTCTTTGTTGTTTTTTTTTAAAAATACCTGGAGGAGGATCAACGATATCCCGACTGTGATGGCTGAGTCGGCAATATTAAATATCCACCAGTGATGCCGGCCGATATAAAAATCGAGGAAATCAATCACCTCTCCCATTTGAAGACGGTCGAGAAAATTTCCGGCGGCCCCTCCTAAAATCAGAGAAATCGCGGCCAGAGAGAGCGTGTCCCCGGAAGGGGTTTTCATAAAAAAATAGCCGAGGGAAAAAAACGCCGCACAGGAGATCAGAATAAAAAAAACCGTTCTGAACTGGCCGTTCTGTTCGGCTAAAAAACCAAAGGCCGCCCCCGGGTTCCGGGTATAGGTCAGGCTGAAAAAGTGCTTAATGACCACCGTGGATTCGTATAACTGGAAAGACCTGGCGATATACGCTTTGGTCAGCTGGTCCGTGACAACGACCAGTGCGATAAGCGCCATCAGGGCCATATACACTTTAATAGATTTCTTATAACTCTCTGCCATCACCTTTTCTATCTAACCTTTTTCTATCGCTGAAATAACCGGAACGCACCGGCCGCACAAACAGGGATGTTCCGGGTCTTTTCCCACCTGTTCGCTGTAATTCCAGCACCGGTCGCATTTTGCCCCCCTGGCCCTGGAGATTTGAACAGACATCCGCCCGAGAGGAGTCTCCTTTGCGTCTTCATGTATCCTGTCCGACACCGCTGCCTGAGAAACGATAAAAATCATCGGCAGGTCCTTCTCCGCCTTTTTTAGAGACCGGTATAAATCTCCGGTAACCCCCAGATCGACGGCCGCTTCAAGGGAAGAGCCGATCTGTTTCAGCGCCCTGGCATTTTCAAGAAATTTGGCGACTTCCCCCCGCACCTGAATAAGCGTCTCCCACCGGTTGGCCAGGTCAATATCTATTTCTGACTCTTTCTCCGCCGGAAAATCGGTCAGCAGCACGCTCTTCTCGTTCTTTAAGTTTTCGGGGAGATAGGCCCAGATCTCTTCTGCCGTAAAAGAGAGGATCGGGGCCATCATCTGAGCCAGACTCACCACAATTTCAGACATCACCTGCTGAGCCGCCTGCCTCTCCCGGGAGCTTTTCGAAAAGGTATAAAGCCGGTCTTTGAGGATATCGAGGTAAAAGGAACTCATATCGACGGCGCAAAAATTATTGATCAGATGGAAAACCATGTGGAATTCATACTCCCCGTAGGCTTTCCTGACCTTTCTGATCAGAAGATGAAGCCGGTGGAGCGCCCACCGGTCGATTTCCCACAGGTCGCTCCGGGAGATCTCTTTTTGAGCGGCATCATATTCATGGAGGTTCCCGAGTAAAAACCGGCAGGTATTTCTTATTTTCCGATAGGCTTCCGACAGTTGATTGATTATCTGGGAGGAAATCCTGATATCGTCCCGGTAATCCTCCGCGGCGACCCAGAGCCGTAATATTTCCGCCCCGTACTGCTTGATGATTTCCTGGGGAGCGACGACATTCCCCGCCGATTTGGACATTTTTTTGCCGGAACCATCCACCGTAAAACCATGCGTCAGGACCGACCTGTAGGGGGGCTCTCCCTCAACTCCCACACCGGTCAGGAGAGAACTGTGAAACCATCCGCGGTGCTGGTCGCTCCCCTCCAGATAGAGGTCGGCGGGCCATTTTAACTCTTCGCGCGCCCGCAGAACCGCCGCATGGCTGACGCCCGAATCAAACCAGACATCGAGGATATCCATTTCCCGCCCGAACCTTCGCCCCTTGCAGACCTCGCAGGCGGCATCTTTTGGAAGGAGCCCTTCCGTTTTCCGGCTAAACCAGATATCGGCCCCTTCTTTTTCCATCAAACCGGCCACATGATCCACCCAGTCCGAGTTCAGGGCAACATGCTTGCAATCGAGACAATGGAACAGGGCGATGGGGACTCCCCATACCCGCTGTCTTGAAATGCACCAGTCCGGCCTGGCCTCGACCATCCCGTAGATCCGGTCGCGCCCCCACTTTGGAATCCATTGGACTTTGTCGATCCATTCAAGCGCCCTTTTTCTCAGGCTGTTGATTTCCATCGAAATAAACCACTGTTCGGTCGCCCGGAAGATCACCTTATTTTTACATCGCCAGCAATGGGGATAAGAATGGTTGATCACCTCTTCTTTGAGCAGAACCCCTTTTTCGCGGAGCATCGCCACAATGGCTGGATTGGCCGCAAAGACCTTCATCCCCTGATATTCCGGGACCTCGCCGGTAAACTCCCCTTTTTCGTTGACCGGCGTATAAATTTCCAATCCATATTTTAGCCCCATGGCATAGTCTTCCTGTCCATGGCCGGGGGCCGTATGAACAATGCCCGTTCCCTGGTCCAGGGTCACATGGTCGCCGGTAATCAAAGGGGATTTTCGGGCAATAAAGGGATGTTTCGCGGCCGTCCCTTCGAGATCTTTTCCCAGAAAATAGCCTTTCCGGATCTTAAAATCGGAAATTCCAAAAGCCTCCATGCAGGCGTCAATTCTTTTTTCGGCAAGAATGAGAATTTCCTCCCCGGCTTCGACCTCCTTATAACGGTAATCGGGGTGAAGGCAGAGAGCGATATTGGCCGGAAGGGTCCAGGGGGTGGTGGTCCAAATCACCATATACCGCTTAAGATGGGGATCGTCCCATTTTTTTTCAAGGGAAGCGGGGAGGTCTCCCAGTTCAAATTTGACATAGATGGAAGAAGAATTTTCATCCTGATATTCCACTTCGGCTTCCGCCAGAGCGGTTTCACAATAGATACACCAGAGGACCGGCTTTTTTCCTTTATAGACCCCCCCTTTTTCGATAAACTTTCCGAGCTCTTTCAAGATGGCGGCTTCATA
>JACQBY010000022.1 GCA_016201875.1 Nitrospirota bacterium | reverse complement strand
ACATCGTGAGTTCTCCTTATGAACTGATTTTGAGATAAAACCCTGAAAAGAGAGAAAAATTATACAATATCTTCTTTAAAAAAACACCTTAATTTACACCTTTTATTCCAGGGCGAGACTCCCTGGTTTTAGTTATTTAATGGTCTTGGCCTTTTGAACCTCCATTGGGATGGCTCTCAAATAGCGGATCACCATCCAGGACTCTTCTTCGGTAATATAAGCTGGGGAATACGAAAACATTCCGGTGCCCGCGCTTCCATTCCGGATTACCCAAAAAAGCTCCCCGTCGGTCCGGATCTCCTGAAACCTTGTATTGGAAAAATTCCTCGGGCGGGGATTCAAGGTGGTCCCCGCCGGCCCGTCTCCCTCCCCTAAATTTCCGTGGCAGGCAAAACAGCCCCCATGCTCATGGTAGATTTTATTCCCTTTTGCAATCATTTCGGCGGTGTTGGGAATGGGATTTTTTACCGTTTTACTCTCTCCCGGGGCTCTCGGAATTTCAATATCTCTTTCTTTACCGTTGGTTTCTGCTTCCTGGGGTCCTAACCTGACAAAGAGATAGAGGATTGCATAGAGGCCCAAAAAAACAACGGATAATTGAAAGATCGTCTTCTTCAAGAGAGAGTTCTTACCTTAAAAAATTTAAAAGCGGTTTTCTGTCATTCCCGTGCAAACGGGAATCCAGTTTTTTCAAGTAGTTATATGTGCCCTAGTGCTTAGTTGCAAAAGTTAGCGCAAATAAATTGTCATACCCGCGAAAGCGGGTATCTAGCAAAATCAATGGATTCCCGATAAAGTCATTCGGGAATGACGTAACGTGTATTATGGCAATCAAGCACTAGATTCCCGCTTTCGCGGGAATGACGACTTTTTACGAGACCATCAATGAATAACTTAAAGGTTCGTTCTACCACCATTTTATCGGTGCGTCAAAATGGCAAGGTCGCCATGGGGGGAGACGGCCAGGTGACCCTGGGGCAGACGGTGATGAAGCGGAATGCCCGGAAAGTCCGAAAAGTGTATAATGATACCGTTTTAACAGGTTTTGCGGGAGCCACGGCCGACGCTTTTACCCTTTTTGAACGGTTTGAAGCAAAACTGGAGGCGTTCCGGGGGAACCTTCCGAGGGCCGCGGTCGAGCTGGCAAAAGATTGGCGGACCGACCGGATTTTGAGGAGGCTCGAAGCGCTTCTTGCGGTGGCAGACCGGAATCATTCGCTGATCCTGTCGGGGACGGGGGATGTGATCGAACCGGAAGATGGGATCATCGCCATCGGATCGGGAGGCCCTTATGCTCAGGCCGCCGCCCGGGCGTTGCTTGAAAACTCGGAACTTGATGTCAAAACCATTGTGACCAAAGCGATGGAAATCGCCGGCGACATCTGTATTTATACCAATCGTGAAATCGTCATTGAAGAACTGTCGTCATGAAAGTTAATCCTGTTAAGAATATGGAAAATCTGACTCCCCAAAAAATTGTCGATGAACTCGACAAATATATTGTGGGACAACGGAAGGCAAAACGGATGGTTGCGATTGCTCTCCGCAGCCGGTGGAGGAGAGAGAGACTCCCCGATGATTTAAAAGACGAAGTCCTCCCCAAGAATATTATCATGATCGGGCCTACCGGCGTCGGCAAAACCGAAATTTCCCGCAGGCTTGCCAAACTGGTTTCGGCTCCTTTTCTTAAAGTCGAAGCGTCCAAATATACCGAAGTCGGATATGTGGGGAGGGATGTGGAGTCGATGATCCGGGATCTGGTCGAATTATCGATCAACATGATCAAGCAGGAACATACCGCCCGGGTCAAAGAAAAAGCCGAAACTCTGGCAAGAGAGCGGGTTCTCGACCTTCTCCTCCCCCCTCCCGCGGCGCGGACCCCTCCCGGAATTTTCAATGAAACGAAAACGGAAGGGGCGGGGCTTCCTCCCGGCGATACTTATGATGCCAGCCGTTCGAAACTCAAAACGCAATTAAACGACGGGAAGTTAAACGACCGGGTCGTCGAGGTTGAAACTCAGGAAAAAACGCTTCCCATCGGCGTTGTTTCCGGAGCGGGGATGGAAGATCTCGAAAGCAATATCAAAGAGATGTTCGGAAATATATTCCCCGGAAGAAAAAAGAAAACCAAAATGAAAGTGACCGATGCGCTCCGGTTTTTCACGCAGGAAGAGGCCCAGAAGCTGATTGATTATGAAGAGGTGGTCCGGGAAGCGGTTGAAAAGGCGGAGAACGGAGGGATTATTTTTATCGACGAAATTGATAAAATAGCGGGAAAAGAGAGGGCCGGAGGCCCTGATATTTCGCGCGAAGGGGTGCAGAGAGATCTTCTCCCGATTATCGAAGGTTCGACGGTCAACACCAGGCATGGTCCGGTTAAAACCGACCATATCTTGTTTATTGCCGCCGGGGCTTTTCATATGTCAAAACCTTCCGACCTGATTCCCGAGCTCCAGGGGCGTTTTCCAATCCGCGTAGAGCTGGAGTCGTTAGGGAAAGAAGAGTTTATACGGATATTAACCGAGCCGAGAAATGCCCTGATCCGGCAATATAAAGCCCTTTTGGAAACGGAAGCGGTGACGATTGATTTTACCCCGGACGGGATTGACGAAATTGCCTCGATCGCCGTTGAGGTGAATGAAAAAACAGAAAACATCGGGGCGAGAAGATTATTTACGATCATTGAAAAACTCCTTGAGGAGATTTCTTTTAATGCCTCCGATCTTTCCGGCCAAAAGATAGAAATTAACGCGAAATATGTTCGTGAAAGATTGTCTGACATTGTGAAAGATCAGGATCTCAGCCGTTATATCTTATGATGATGAGGAAAAAGTGGAAAAATTGATTGAAAAAGCCAATTTACTGATTGAAGCCCTGCCTTATATCAGAACGTTTTACGGGAAAACCATTGTCATTAAATATGGCGGGGCCGCGATGGTTGATCCGGAATTAAAAGATCAGTTCGCTCAGGATATTGTCCTGATGAAATATGTCGGAATGAATCCGGTCATTGTCCACGGGGGAGGCCCGCAGATCAACCAGATGATGGAAAAGCTCGGGATGAAGCCGAGATTTGTCGACGGCGTCCGTTTTACCGATGTTGCCACCCTGGATATTGTCGAGATGGTCCTTGGGGGGAGCATTAATAAAGAAATCGTCTCCCTGATTAACCGTCATGGAGGAAAGGGGGTCGGACTGACCGGAAAGGATGGCCAGTTGATCACCGCCAGAAAATATACCCGGAACCAGAACGGCGAAGATGTGGTCGATATGGGGCTGGTCGGGGAGGTTGAAAAGATTGACCCCACGATCATTGAAAGCCTTGATAAAAGCCGCTTTATTCCGGTGATCGCTCCGATCGGCGTGGGGAGCGACGGGAAGACCTATAATATCAACGCGGATTGGGTTGCCGGAGAAATCGCGGCGGCTTTAAAAGCTGAGAAGCTCGTCATCTTAACCGATGTCAAAGGGATCTTAAATTCAAAAGGGGAGCTTTATTCTTCCCTGACCCGAAAAGAGGTTAAACAGCTGATCAAAAAAGGGGTGATTACTTCAGGGATGCTTCCGAAAGTCGAGAGCTGTTTAACCAGTCTGGATCAGTTGGTTTCAAAGGCCCATATTATTGATGGAAGAGTCCCCCACGCGCTGTTGCTTGAGATATTCACCAATGAAGGAATTGGCACAGAAATATCTCCATGAATGAGAGTTGAATGGTTAAGTGGGAGTTGAAAAGTTGAAGGGTTTAAACCTTTCAACCATTCAACAGTTCAACCATCTTATCGATTCCAGGGTTTGATGACCGCCAGGATCACGATTAAAATCATGATGAGGGTGGGGATTTCGTTGAGGATCCGGTAAAATCTTCCTGACCGTGGGGGGACCCCTCTTTCAAACCTTCTCACAACTCCTCTCAGATAAAAATGATAGGCATATAAAATAAACAAGAGAAATAGTTTTATTTGAAACCAGAGCGTGAATAGAGTCGCCTCCCGGGTCAGATCGATCAAGACGAAGCCAAAGAGCGCCGTAAGGGTGGAAGCGGGAACCATGATGATTTTCCAAAGTTTTTTCTGCATGGTCAGCAAGGTCTCCCTCACCCGGTTGTCGGAATTTTCGGCATAATAAACAAAAAGACGGGGGAGATAAAACAACCCCGCAAACCATGAAATCAGAGATATTAAATGGAAGGCCTTTATCCATAAAAACAGCATAAAACAGAATCCTCCTCTTTTTATTATCGATGGTCTCGTAAAAAATCTGAAAAAGCGGTCTTCTGTCATTCCCGTGTAAACGGGAATCCAGTTCTTTCAAGTAGTTATGTGCGCCCTAGATTCCCGCTTTCGCGGGAATGACGATTTTTTAAGAGACCATTATTATTGGCTTAACTCAATATATTCCGGGAATGACATGAAACGCTACCTCTTTTTTTTAAGCCTATTCTTTTTTTCTTATGTGAGTACAGGATGTGATTTTTTTTTACAGGATCCCAACCAGGCGATTTACAGGCCGGCTTCGATCAAAATAGAAGATTCATCGGGGCATCTTTTGTCTCAATTGCCTCTTCCGGACAAGCTGAAGTCTCCGGAAAAGCCAGGGGTATCGAATCCGTCAATGGATGTCGACACTCTCTGGAATAAAAGTCCTTCGGAGGCGGGACTCACGGGACCTTTCAGCAATCAGGAAATTCCCTATCTCGGAGGAGATAATTGTTTAAATGCCCTCTTTTTTGATCTTCTGGAGATTCCCTATTCCAATGATCAGGAACCCGCCTATCGGCCGAAAGATTTTTACATGGAGCTGTCGGGTTATGTCAAAGAACCGGCCAATTATTTCTTTTTCCGGAATCGCCTTTTTTTGAAAGAGTCGACATACCCATTTTTAACCAGGAGCCATCAATCCATCGTGGGCGATCAAATTTTGACTGAAGGGGTGAACCAGGCACTCGATCAATTTTATGACACTCAATTGCGGGAATATCAAAAAGTGTTTAATGGAAAATCCGATTCGTTTAAAATCACCTGCCAGTACCGGCTCCAGACGATGGGAAACAACAAAGAAGAAGTCTTATTACACCTTTTTGAAACGGATAAATCTTTTATTTTTCTTGCCGATAAGAAGATTCATCTGGCTACCCGGAAAAAAGACAGTGTTTTACGTTTTGTCTCTTCGTCATTCCCGAATGCTTCTATCGGGAATCTAGGTGTTTTGAAGAAAATACGCAGGCAAAGTCACTGGATTCCGGCTTAAAACATGCCGGAATGACGGATAAAAGGGTATATTTGTAAAAAATCCGCTGTAGTATTAAAAGAGGTCAAAAAAAGAATATGAATCCACAAGAAATTGAAAATATAAAAAGAACGCTTGCCAGAAGCGGGCATATCTTTGAATACCAGGTCGGCGATATCTTCGAAAAAAATGGCTGGATGATTGTTCCTAACCGGTTTTATATCGATAAAGATGAAGACAAAGGGCGGGAGATCGACCTGGTCGCCTATAAAATAACGGAAGTAAAGCCTGAAACGGCGGTGATTACGGTTGTTATTGTTGAGGCCAAACAGAGCTTGAAAAATAAGTGGATCTTTTTTTCAAAAGGGGATTTTTCAGGGAGCATCAATTTAAATAATTATCCCCTCTTTTATTTCAATGAAATCGCAGAACTGGAATCTGCGCTCCCCTCTCAGGAACTCTTTAAGGAGTATCTGATCAAGATTCTTCAAAAGAATAATTTAATGAATCTTTTTAATTTTGAATATAAGGCCCATTCATACGCCGAGGTTTCAGAGGTTAAAGATCCAAGCAAACAAGCTATTTCAAGCGAACTGGCGCTCTATGAGAACCGGAAGATCGCGACGAAAGAGCAAAGGTTGTACTGGGTCTTTCCGCTTGTTGTTTTTAACGGGGATATTCTGGAGGCCAGGGTCAAAGAGGGGAAAATGGATCTTCGGGAGACTGATGAAATCCAATATGTCACCCGGTATACTTCCCGGAGTTATGACGACTTTTATTCGATTAATATTATCCGCTGGGCGAACCTGTTAAAGTATTTAAACCTTTACAATCAGATTCATGGGGCTCTGGTAGATCAAATCAAAGCCGACATTTAGGAATTGGTCTCCTCTCCCCTTGTGGGAGAGGCTGGGTGAGGGGCAGATTAAAACTTCACCCTCCCCTTGGCCCCTCCCATCGAGGGAGGGGAAAGAAGTAGCAGGGGATGTGGCGGAACTGGTAGACGCAGCAGACTCAAAATCTGCCGGGGGCAACCTCATCGGAGTTCGATTCTCCGCATCCCCACCATT
>JACQBY010000048.1 GCA_016201875.1 Nitrospirota bacterium | reverse complement strand
TTTGATTTTTTGGTCCATGGATGAAAAGGTACCAGGATTCGAACTATTACGAGCTCCTTGAAATTTCCGGGGATGCCACCCTCCACCAGATTCGGGCCGCCTACCATCTTGCCAAAAAGACCTTTGGGCAAAAAAGTCTTGGAACCCTTTCTCTCTTTTCGGATGAAGAACGGGGGGCGATATGGGCAAAAATAGAGGAAGCCTATGCGGTCTTATCGGATATTGATAAAAGAAGGCGTTATGACGGCTTTCTTGAGAACGGGGGTGTTCCTTCTCCGCCTGCTCCTCCTGAAGAATTTGCCCAAAAGGGAGGGCCGCCCGTGACGCTCCCCCCCCTTCCTGACGAAATATCGGGCGTATTCTTAAAAAGTATTCGCGAAGGGAAAAACGTGACGCTCGAAAGCCTGGTTTCTCACACGCGGATTGCCATCAATTACCTGGTTGCCATTGAATCCGACCATTATAGAAATTTCCCGCCCGAAGTTTATTTAAAAAGCTATCTTACGGAATATGCCAAATTTTTAAACCTCGACGCCAAAAAACTTGTCGAGGGGTATCTTAAATATTACCGTATTCATCGCCACGCCTCCGAGAATCAAGCCCGAAAAAAATAACCTCTCTTTACCGGATTCCTTTGGATATCGTTTCAATCGACTCCCGCAAAATAGTCACCATTTTCTTGATCTGGATTCCGCTGGATGAGAGAGGGGGGATTAGCACCAGAATATTTCCGAGGGGGCGGATTAAAAGCCCCCTGTTCCGCGCCTCCAGGCAGACTTTTATTCCCATTTTATCTTTCAATGGAAAAGATTCTCCGGTCTTTTTGTTTTTGACCAATTCGACCACCCCGATGAACCCGGTTTGACGGACATCTCCCACAAGGTCGAGGCGGTTAAAAGGCTCCAGGAGGTTTTTTAAAAGTCCGATTTTACTCTGAAGTTCTTTTAACGTCTCCTCTTTTTCAAAAATTTCCAGATTGGCGATGGCCGCGGCGCAGCCCAGCTGATTCCCGGTGTAACTATGCCCATGGAAAAAGGTTTTGAAACTGTCATACGGCCCTGAAAAGGCCTCAAAGATCTCCTCGGTGGCCAGCGTGGCGGCAAGGGGGAGGTACCCCCCGGTCAGTCCTTTGGCCACCGCCATTAAATCGGGAGAAACCCCCTCATGTTCCGACGCGAACATTTTTCCTGTCCGGCCGAACCCTGTGGCCACTTCATCCAGAATCAAGAGGACGCCATATCGGCGGGAGAGCGCCTTTACCCGTTTTAAATATCCGGGAGGGAGAACGATCATCCCGCCGGCGGCCTGGATTCCCGGCTCCATCAGAATCGCGGCAATCTCCTCATGGTGGTTGGTCAGAACTTTTTCCATCGATTCGAGGCAGGCGATCTGGCAATCGGGCCAGGCAAGCGTGAGGGGACATCGGTAGCAATAAGGGGATTCAATTTTATAGACAGGATAAAAGAGGGGCCTGAAGAGGTCTTGAAACAGGGAGATCCCTCCCACGCTCATCGTGCCAATCGTGTCGCCATGGTAAGCGTTATAGAGGGTCAGAAATTTTTTCTTTTTTTGAAAAGCCCCCCCTTGATGCTGCCAGAACTGATAGGCCATCTTTAAAGCGATTTCGACGGCGGTAGATCCGTTATCGGAATAAAAAACGCGTGAAAGGCCTTTGGGAGCGATCTCAATCAATTTTTTTGCCAGCTGAATGGCCGGGATATTGCTCAGGCCGAGAAAGGTAGAGTGGGCGATGGCCTTGAGCTGATGTTCTATGGCCATGGTGATCTCTTTTTTTTGATGGCCGTGGAGGTTGACCCAGATCGAGGAATTCCCGTCGAGATACTTCTTCCCCTCGATATCCCAGAGATAAACCCCTTTCCCTTTTTTGATAATCAACGGCGGTTCTGATATCCATTCCTGCATCTGGGTAAAGGGATGCCAGAGGGTCGAATGGTCGTCCCGCATGAGCTGTCTGGCGTTTGTTTCGGTTTTCATGGTTTTTTGCCGGGTCTTTTTCATTTCAAGGTGTCTGTATGATAAGAAAATACTCGGGAATTAGCAAGAAAAGGGGAGAGACTGCCCCGATGCTTTACTAAGGCCATAACTTGATTTATAATAAACTTATTTGGCGATTGTCCATAAGGAATTATTGTTAACGGCTAAATTTAATCTTTAAATTTGATTCAGAGGAGCAGGCGGATGCAAGATTTTAAAACAGTTCGAAAATGGATATCCATTGCAATTTTTATGGTCGGTCTTGGAGTAATTGTCGGTGTGACCATCTCTTCAAACTTGAATCTGACCCCGGCGGGCAAAGCGGTCAGCAATGAGGGAAAAGGAGCCCCTCCCGCAGGTTCTCCTTTGGTGAAACCGGATGAAACCTTTGTTGAAATATCCAAAGCCGACACCCCCGCGGTGGTGAATATATCGACCACCCGGATGGTGAAAAATGAAGGGGGCCCTAATCCTTTCTTTGAGGATCCTTTTTTCAGGCGTTTTTTCGGAGAAGAGTTCGGACGGCAGTTTGAACAGCCGAAGGACCGAAAGGAGCAGAGTTTGGGGTCCGGGGTGATTGTGGAGTCCGACGGAATTATTATTACGAACAACCATGTGGTCGCCAATGCCGATGAGATCAAGGTGCTTCTCGGCGACAAGCGGGAGTTTAGGGGAAAAGTGGTTGGGACCGATCCCAAAACCGATCTTGCGGTTATCAAGATACCGGCAACGAACCTCCCTACGATCCCCTGGGGGGATTCGGGCAGGATGCAGGTGGGAGAGTATGTGCTGGCCATCGGGAACCCGTTTGGATTGAACCAGACCGTGACCATGGGGATTATCAGCGCGCTTGGACGGGCGAGCATCGGGATTTCGGATTATGAAGATTTTATTCAGACGGACGCGGCAATCAACCCTGGAAATTCAGGGGGAGCGCTGGTGAATATCCGGGGAGAACTGATCGGAATTAATACGGCGATTTTTTCTAAAAGCGGCGGGTATATGGGGATCGGTTTTGCCATTCCGAGCAATATGGCTAAAGTGATACTTGAGAGCATTAAAAAGGAAGGGAAAGTGGTCCGAGGGTGGCTCGGGGTCTCGATCCAGGAAGTGAGCCCGGCGCTGGCCAAGCAGTTTGGAATTAAGGAAAACGGCGGGGCGCTGGTGAGCGATGTGATGGAGAAGAGTCCCGCGGAAAAGGCGGGGATCAAAAGGGGAGATGTGATCGTCCAATATCAAGGGAAGCCGGTCAATGACCCGAGCCATTTAAGAAATGCGGTTGCGGAGACTCCGCTTGGAACAAAGGTAAAGATGGTCGTGATCCGGGAGAAAAAAGAGATTCCGGTTGAATTGACAATCGGAGAACAACCAAAAAACCTGAGCAAGGCTTCCGGAGAGGGAGAGGAAAAAGGGAGCGAAGGGAGCCGGACGATCAGCGGACTTGAGGTGACCAATCTGACCAAAGAAGCCGCCCGGAGGCTGGGAATTCCGTTTAAAGAGAATCGCGTGGTGGTTACGAATGTGGAGCCGGGGAGTCCCGCGGAAGAGACGGGGATCTTGCGGGGAGATATTCTTTTAGAGATCAACCGGGTGGTGATTAAAAGCACCGAAGATTATGACCGGCTGATGGGGCAGGTGAATAAAGGGACAGAAGTCTTGATCTTAATCGACCGGCAGGGGAGAGCCTTGTATTTGACTTTTACTCCATAAGGAACGGTTAACCTAACTGATTGATTTGTTAAGGCTTATTTGACGCCACACCGAATTGTTGTTATAGTTATTAAAGGTCTTATAATATATTGACATATTTAGGCACAATAGACTGTTTCCTGGATTCCCACTTTCGTGGGAATGACAAAGAGAGGTTTCCGGATTTGCACAGGTCCGTCATACCCGCGAAAGCGGGTATCCAGTCAAATAAGTTGTTTCTATTATGAGACCATTATTAAGAGGATGGGAATGATGAATGAGTGACGGTTTTGAGAGGGGGAGGGAGAATGGCTATTATACGGTTTTTTTATTTAGGACTATCGGTTATCGGCGGATTTTTTCTTTTTAATTATTTAAAAGGGAGTTTAGGCGCGGGGTTTATTGAACCATGGTGGGGAATCGGCGCCGGCTTCCTATTGGCTTCAGCCTTATTCGGAATTGAGTTTTATTTAAAGAAGACGTCGCCCCGGGTTCCGCTGATCAGCCTTTTAGGCCTTGTGGCAGGCCTGGCGATTTCAAGTTTTATTTTTCATGTTTCAGAAACGCTGTTTGGGAAAGACCCGGTTTTCAGCCTTCTCTGGCAGTGGGGCCTTTTAATGGCCGGGGGTTACCTTGGACTTATTATCGGGATCAGAACCGGGAAAGAGTGGCTTCCCCGCAATTTCTTATCGAAAGCCGATCCGGGGCCGGTCAGCAGCAAGATATTGGATACCAGCGTCATTATTGACGGCCGGATTGCCGACCTCTGCGAAACAGGTTTTCTCGAAGGGGCTTTTATTATCCCCCATTTTATTCTGAATGAGTTACAGCACATTGCCGACTCATCCGATTCAATGAAGCGGGCCCGGGGCCGCCGGGGCCTCGATGTCCTGAACCGGATACAGAAAATGGCCGGTCTCGATATACGGATCGTCGAAGATGATTTTCCGGCGATTAAAGAGGTCGATGATAA
>JACQBY010000037.1 GCA_016201875.1 Nitrospirota bacterium | reverse complement strand
TGCCATAATACACGTTACGTCATTCCCGAATGACTTTATCGGGAATCCATTGATTTTGCTAGATACCCGCTTTCGCGGGTATGACAATTTATTTGCGCTAACTTTTGCAACTAAGCACTAGGGAGCAGATAACTACTTGAAAAAACTGGATTCCCGTTTGCACGGGAATGACAGAAAACCGCTTTTTCAGATTTTTTACGAATGCATTATTCATTGATCCTGTCTTTTTTTTGATCTCGGATGCGCCCGGTCATATACCTCGACCAGATGCTCCATGCTTAAATGGGTATAACGCTGCGTCGTCGAAAGACTGGCATGCCCCAGCATCTCCTGGATCGACCGAAGATCCGCCCCCCGATCCAGCAAATGGGTTGCAAAACTGTGACGCAACCCATGGGGAGAAATATGCACCACTTTCCCCATCCGGGCAGAATATTTTTTCACTATACGACCAATGCTCCGGGTTGTCAACCTCCGGCCAAGATGGTTTAAAAAGATGGGATTCTCTCCTATTTTCTCGGCAATCCTGAGCTGGCCGCGATAATTTTCAATGGCCCTGACTGCCGGAGAGCCGATCGGAACGATCCGCTCTTTCTTCCCTTTGCCCCGTACTTTGATCAGCCGATCCTTCGGATGGAAGTCGTCCAGATTTAATCCGACCAGCTCTTCCACCCGGATTCCGGTTGAATAAAGGGTTTCAAGAATAGCCTGATCTCTCAGGCCGGATAAGGTGTCGTCTTCGGGCATCTGAACCAGGTGGACCGCTTCTTCCATTGAAAGGACTTTGGGAAGGGTCTTCTCAAGCCTGGGAGTTGCCACCGATTTTGCCGGGTTGAGTTTAACCTCCCCTTCCTTTTGCAGGAAATAAAAATAGGTCCGGATAGCCGCCAGTTTCCTTCCCATGGAGGCTTTTTTTAATTTTTGAGAGTAGAGAAAAGAAAGATATTCCCTGACGGTTTTAGAATCAACCGCTTCTGTTTTGACCGGACCGGCCTTTTGAGTTGCAAGAAAAGTGAAAAACTGGTTCAGGTCGGAGAGATAATTTCTAACCGTATGCTCCGACAAACCTCTTTCATTCTCTATGTAATTTCTAAAAGCGATAAACTTTTTATCCACTCTTTTAAATCCTCCACGGCGCGGTTCACAACCATCCGTTTTCGTTTGTCTTTTTCTTTAACCGGTTTCTCAAGGGGTGGAAAAAGGCCGAAGTTTATATTCATCGGCTGAAAATGTTTCGGGTCAGAATGATTCAGATAGTTTATCAGAGAACCCTGCGCCGTGGTCCCGGGAGGGGTCAGCAGGGATTCATTTCTGATCAGCCGGGCGGCATTTATTCCGGCCAGTAATCCGATGGCGGCCGACTCGACATATCCTTCCACTCCGGTAATCTGGCCGGCGATAAAAACCCCCGGAGAGCCTTTGAGCTCGAGCGTGGGCTGAAGAAGAGAGGGGGCGTGGATAAAGGTGTTCCTGTGGAGGCTCCCGTAACGGAGAAATTCGGCCTTTTGCAGCCCCGGGAGAAGGCGGAAAACCTTTTTTTGCTCCCCGTATTTTAACCGGGTCTGGAAACCGACCATATTATAACAGGAGGCAAATTGATTCTCCTGCCGGAGCTGAACCACCGCGTAGGGCTGTCTCCCCGTTTTGGGGTCGAGAAGACCGACCGGTTTCATCGGGCCGAACAGCGGAGTCTGCTCCCCTCTCTGCGCCAGCTCTTCAATCGGCAGACACCCTTCGAAATAAGGGGTCGTTTCAAAAGATTTTGGAGTGACCCGGTCGGCTTCGGTCAGCGCCTTGTAAAAAACCTGATACGCTTCTTTCGAAAGGGGGCAATTGAGATAATCTCCCTCGGCAGATTCATAACGGGACGCTTTAAATACAATCGACCGGTCAATCGATTCGGCCTCGATAATCGGAGAAATCGCGTCAAAAAAATAAAGACGTTCCGCCTGGGTCAGGCGGCTCAAAGATTCCGCAAGAGAAGAAGAGGTTAGCGGGCCTGTGGCGATAATAAGAGGGCGGTCGGGCGGAATTTCTTTCACCTCTTCCCGTAAAAGGGTGATGTTGGGATGGGTCTCGATTTTATGGGTAATTGTTTTTGAAAACAGCTCGCGGTCTATCGCAAGGGCAGAGCCGGCCGGAACCGAACATTGATCGGCCGCCTGAAGGATCAGAGAGCGAAGGAGCCGCAGTTCGCTTTTTAAGAGGCCGGGAGCGGAAAAGGGGTCGTTTGAACCTAACGAGTTGCTGCAAACCACCTCGGCCAGCCCGGAGGTGACATGCGCTTCGGTCATCAGCGCCGGACGGGCTTCGTAAAGAGTGACTCTGACTCCCCGCTCGGCCGCCTGCCAGGCCGCTTCGCTTCCGGCAAGCCCCCCTCCAACAACCACTAGCTTATCGTCAGACATTCACTCATTTTAGGAGAAACAGGAAGTCTGATCAAGACCTAATTGAAAAACCTGTTGAATGAATGGTTGAGAGGAAGTTGAAGGGTTGATGAGTTGAGGGGTTTAAACCTTTCAACCATAAACCTTTCAACCATTCATTCAACAGGTATTATAGCCAGAGGACAAGGCATTTGGCGTTTCCCCCTCCCTTAATGAACTCGGAAAGATCAAGCGGGAAGACTTCAAAGCCTGCTTTCTCGAGTTTTTTCCGGGTGGTTTCGGGCCCCGTTTGAAAAATAATCTTGTTGCCGGAGACGATGGCATTGGAGGCAAATAGATCGGCTTCGTCCGGGGTTAACGGAATAAGCTCTTTAACTCTCGACGCAAGGATTTTACGGCTTTTCAGGCTGAACGCTTCGGGAACAAAAAGGGCGGTCAAAGGAGTTAAGGGGCAAAAACAGGTATCCAGATGGTAAAATTTAGGGTCAACCAGCTCCAACGAGACCACTTCGCACTGAAGATGGTCTGCAATCAACGGATGGGCGGAAATATCGGTCCTGAAGGGATACCCTGCAAAAAGGAGTTCACCCATCCATAAGGCATCTCCCTCCCCTTCAAAAGCAATCTCTGAAGGAATTAAAACCACTTCATACCCCTTTTCAATAAACCACTCTTTAAAATAATCTCTTTCTTTTTGACGTTCAGGAAATTTGAAGTTTGAGAGGATCGCCCTCTTTCCGGCGACCAGCCCGCCATTGGCGGTAAAAACCAGATCGGGAAGGCCGGCCCGGGGTTTGAGGAGTTCAACCGCCAATTTAAATTTGACGGTTAAGATCTGGACTAGCGACTCCCATTGCATTCTTGCCTTTTCTGCAATGGCGGGATTTTTGACGCTCATCCAGGGATTAATTTCATATTCGATCCGGTAGTAATCGGGAGGACACATCAGAAGGCCGTTTTTCAACGGTTTGTTAAGCGGCGGCTTCTTCTTCATAAAGGCATTCTTTATTAGAGCATTTCACTTTAATCCCCGCCCGTGAAACTTTTTCTATCAGGTAGGGGGCATTGCACTGAGGGCAGATTTTGGCAACGGGACGGTCCCATGCCGCAAAATCGCATTTCGGATATTCGGTGCAGCCGTAGAAGACTCTCCCCTTTTTGGTCCGTTTTTGCGTAACACTCCCCTTGCATCCTTCGCGGGGGCATTTCACCCCGAGACTCAGGGCTTTCGTCGTTTTGCATTCGGGGTAATTGGAACAGGCGAGAAAACGTCCGAACCTCCCTACTTTAATCACCATGGCCCCGCCGCATTTTTCGCATACTTCGTCGGTGGCAGACACTTTCTTTTCAAGGACCGTGATTTTGCCGTCATTGGCTTGAGTAAAGTCGGAGGTATTCTTGCATTCAGGATAACCGGGACAGGCGAGAAAACGTCCGTTTCGCCCCCATTTGATCACCATGTTTTTGCCGCACCGCTCGCACACGATCTCGGTGGGGGTTTCTTCCCGTTTAATGTCTTTCATCTCTATCTGGGCTTTTTCGAGATC
>JACQBY010000031.1 GCA_016201875.1 Nitrospirota bacterium | reverse complement strand
CAAGATAGAAAAAGCGGCCAAATAAATAGGGGGCGAGATGATTATCAGAACGAAAGATTTCCAGATACCCAAAAAATTGGAATGTGAAAAGGAGAGCCTGACTCCGGTCTATGGAAAGTTTACTGCTGAACCCTTTGAGAGGGGTTATGGAACCACCATTGGAAATTCCCTGAGAAGGGTTTTATTGTCGTCCATTGCGGGAGCGGCAATAACCTCAATTAAAATTGAGGGGGTTTTGCATGAATTTTCAAATATTACAGGTGTTAAAGAAGATGTCACCGATATTATTTTAAATATCAAAAACCTTAGAATAAAATTGCATTCCGACAAAACAACGGCGATCCATATCAGAAAAAAAGGGGCCGGGGTCATAACCGGAAAGGATATTACCCATGATTCGGATGTTGAGATTCTGACGCCGAATCTTCATATCGCGACCCTCGATAAAGACGCCAACCTGGACATGGAGCTGACCGTCAAAATCGGGAGGGGGTATGTTCCCGCTGAAAGGAACAAAGAAGAGGGAATGCCTATCGGCGTCATCCCGGTCGATTCGATTTTTACGCCCATTCAAAAGGTCAACTTTCACGTAGAAAATGCGCGCGTCGGGCGGATTACCGACTATGATAAACTGGTTCTGGAAGTATGGACCGACGGGAGCGTTATTCCCGCGGACGCCGTCGCTTTTGCCGCCAAAATTTTAAAAGACCATTTAACCATCTTCATTAATTTTGAAGAAAAAGAAGAAGAGATTGAAAAGACCGAAGATCAGAAAGAGGAGATTAATAAAAATCTTCTCAAGGGCGTGAATGAGCTGGAGCTTTCGGTCCGGGCGGCAAATTGCTTGAAAAACGCCGACATCAAAAGCATCCTCGAGCTGGTGCAAAAGACAGAGTCCGAAATGCTCAAAACGAAAAATTTTGGCCGGAAGTCTCTTAATGAAATCAAGGAAATATTGGAAGACATGGGGCTCTCTTTAGGAATGAAATTGCCTGTGGAAGTCTTTGCGCTTGTCAATCAAGAACAAAAACAGTAAAAAATAAAGGTATTCTTTTATGAGACACAAATGTTCGGGAAGACAATTCGGCCGGAATTCCGGCCACAGGAAAGCGTTATTCAGAAGCCTGGTCACCTCTTTTTTTGAACACGAACGGATTGAAACCACCGAGGCAAAAGCCAAAGAAATCCGGACTTTTACAGAGGAGATGATCACGCTGGGAAAAAGAGGAGATCTCCATGCCAGACGGCAGGCGGCCTCTTTTATTCTGAAAAAAGATGTGGTCGCCCGTCTATTTAAAGATATCGCTCCCCGCTTTGCAACCCGAAACGGAGGCTATACCCGCCTTGTCAAGACCCGGCGGCGGCATGGCGACGGGGCTGAAATGGCCATTCTAGAACTCGTCGATTATCAAAAGGTACAAAAAGAGAAACTCCCTGCCTCAGAGACTGAAAAGAAATCCGAAACAAAAACGGCGGCTTAATCCAGCCGCCGTTATCATTGATCCCCGGTTAAAAACGTTAAAACCTGATTTTCTGTTTTTTTAATGGCCATTGGTTTTTAGCTTCCGATATATATAATAGATAATTATTGCCAGGTTTAAGCCCGTTTTCCTCTAAAGACAAATCAAAGCCAAAGATGTATGATAGAAGCAGGCTTTAATAGGGTAAGCTTGACCATCAGGCTTTGCCTGTGGGAGAGCTGGGGTTCGGGGGCATCTGAGGATTTCACGAAGTGAAACCGGAAGGGCCCCTGACTAAAAAGGCACGACATGAAAAAAATTAAATTAGGGCTTCTGGGATTTATCCTGTTGTTGTTGGCCTTTCTTTTATTTCTTATTATGAACGGGGTCCGTCAGAAAAGTTTTAATTTTGTTGTGAAAGAGAGCCTGAGAAAAGCCGATATCCATATTGGCGGATTTTCTTTTTTTCAAACAGAAGGAGGGCGGAAAGAGTGGGAGCTTCAGGCGAGAAAAGCGGAGTTGTTTGAAAATGAAAATAGAGCGGTGATTGAGGACATCCACGTCATGATTCATACGAAAAAAGGGCTCGAAATTTCCTTTCGGGGAGATGAAGGGGTTCTGGATACAAAGGGGAAAAACTTCCATATTCAAAATAAAAAGAATCCGATACAAATCGTGTTGAGTAATGGCTACAGGATCGAGGTCATGGAGGCGGACTGGAACAACGAAAAAAAAGAGATTGTATCGGAATCGCCGGTTGTCCTTTATGGGGGAAACTGGAGCGCCAGGGGCCAGGGGCTGGCTTTAAAGACCATCACTGAAGAGTTTATTATCAAGAGAGATATCGAAGCTCAGGTCAATTCTTAAAGACGCATCCGGAACAGACAGAGTAAGAAAGCAGAATTGTTATACAGACTCCCGAAATGTAATGTGTATTTTTTATACTTCAGGTTATTTTTCAGCGCCGTTGTCCTGCTATTGTTTTTTTACCCTGCAGTGTCTGCCGAAGATTCTTCCAATTTATCGGAAAAAGAGTTAAAATTAAAAAAAGCAATAGCCATTTCCTCAAAGAAAATGATTGTGAATAATCTCGAAGGGTTCATGATCTTTGACGGAGATGTTAAAGTGATTAAAGGCGATCTTACGTTAACCTCCGATCGTGCAAAAATCTATTTTAAGAATGAAAAAGGTAAAAAGGAGAGCAACCTGGAGGCTCCTCCGGGCGAGCGGGAGATATCTTTAATGGAAGCCGAAGGGAGCGTCCATATTGTTAAAGGGACCAGGGAGGCCAGGTCAGATAAAGCTGAATATCATCAAGAAGAAGAAGTAATCATTCTGACGGGGTCGCCCCGGGGTTGGGATAACCAGTATAAGGTCTCCGGAACGAAAATGACGATTTACTTAAAAGAAGACCGGAGCGAGATCGAAGGAAGCAATATTTTATTTAACCCTGCAGCCAAGTAAATACGCTCAATGATTGAAGTCAAGGGACTCTATAAAACTTATCAAAATAAGGTTGTGGTCCGGGATATCAGCCTGACTGTGAAAAAAGGGGAAATCGTCGGACTGCTCGGTCCGAACGGCGCCGGCAAGACGACCATTTTTTATATGATTATCGGACTGGCGTTTCCCGGCAGGGGAGAGATTCTATTAAACGCGCTTCCCATCACCTACGATCCGATGTACATTCGCGCAAGAAAGGGGATGAGTTACCTTCCTCAGGAACCTTCCATTTTCAGAAAACTGACGGTCAGAGAAAACCTGATGGCCAGTCTCGAGCTTCTCCCGGAAACCGCGGTTGAAAGAAGCGAGAGGGTCAATACCCTTTTAGAGGAATTTAATGTGTCCCATCTGGCCGGTCAAAAAGCCTACACCCTCTCCGGAGGAGAACGCCGAAGGGTTGAAATTGCCCGGGCCCTGTTGACTTCTCCCTCTTTTATATTGCTGGATGAGCCCTTCGCCGGGATCGATCCCATTTCTGTCGCAGATATTCAAAAAATTATTTATCAATTAAAAAAGAAGGACATCGGGATTCTGATCACCGATCATAATGTCCAGGAGACGCTGGCAATCACCGATCGGGCCTATATCATTAACGCCGGCGAAATTCTTGAAACAGGATCGCCGGTTGAAATCATCAACAGCCCAAAAGCCAGGGCGGTATACCTCGGTGAAAATTTTAAATTAAGCGATCAAAAAAGAGTCAGTTCGGAGATTCCAACCTGAAGGGGTTTGCATAGACGATGAAAGCAAGATTGGAATTAAAATTATCTCAAAAACTCATCATGACACCTCAGCTCCAGCAGGCGATCAAATTGCTTCAGCTTTCCCGTCTGGAACTCTCGCAGACCCTTTCACAGGAAATTCTTGAGAACCCCTTGCTCGAAGACGCGATTGAAGAGGAACCGCTCCAGCAGGAAGAGAATGTCAAAGAGGATACGGTTAGAGAGGAAAGGGCCAAAACCGAAGAAGATGCCCGGCAAAGCGATGAGCCTTCTGATTTTGATTTAAAATGGGAAGATTATTTCGACGAATATGATGACAGCCGCGAGATGTACGGATCTCTTTCCACAGAAGAGAACGCTTCTTTTGAGCAGGTTCTGGGGCGGTCGACGACGCTGGTGGACCATCTGATGTGGCAGCTGGGCTTAACGTCTCTTCCAGCGGAGGAAAAAAAAACCGGAGAAACGATCATTGGAAATATTGACGAAAATGGGTACCTTTGCGCCACGCTGGAAGAGATTGCGGCGGGCGCAAAAGCTCCGGCGGTCAGGGTTGAAAAAATCTTAAAAGTGATCCAGGGATTTGACCCTCCGGGAGTGGGTGCTCGCGATCTGAAGGAATGTCTTTTGATCCAGATCGCCCAGCTGGAGTTAAAAAACTCCGTTGTCGAAGGAATCATTCAGCATCACCTCGAAAACCTTGAAAAAAAGAGATATTCGGTTATTGCAAAAAGCCTGGGTATTTCGATGGAAGAAGTGGTCCAGAGCGCAAAAATCATTGAACACCTGGAACCCAAGCCGGGGAGGCCCTATTACGGAAGCGAAAATCAACATGCCGTTCCCGATGTCCTTATCGTTAAAAACAATAAAGATTATATCGTCCTGTTGAATGACGACGGGTTTCCAAAACTCAAGATCAGCTCTTACTACAAGAAACTGATCAGAGGAAAAGGGAAAGACCATGAGGCTACGAAGAGCTATCTGGATGACAAGCTCAGGTCCGCGCTATGGTTGATCCGGAGCATCGAGCAGAGGAACAGGACCATCTTGAGAGTCGCCGAAAGCATCGTTAAGTTTCAAAAAGATTTCTTTGATAAAGGGATCGCTTTTCTTAAGCCTCTGGTGCTCCGGCAGGTTGCCGAAGATATCGAGATGCATGAATCAACCGTCAGCCGGGTGACCACAAACAAATACATGTACTCCCCTCAGGGTCTTTTTGAATTCAAATATTTTTTTAACAGCAGTATTCAAAGAACCAACGGGGAAGGAGAGGACCTTTCTTCGATCACCGTGAAGGACATGATCAAAAAATTGATTCAGGAAGAGCATCCCGGAAAGCCGTTAAAAGATCAGGACATTGTCAATCTCTTAAAGAAAAATCAAATTGAGGTGGCGAGGAGAACCGTGGCAAAATACCGCACCGTCCTGAATATTCCTCCCGCGACCAGAAGAAAGAGGGCGTTTCTTTAATTTTAAAAGGTTCTCGTCAGACAGCAGGTTTATTCTTCTTTAATAAGGGAATGGAGGCCAAATGAACATACAAATTACCGGCAGGCATCTGGAAGTGACACCGACCTTAAAAGAATATATCGAATCACGGCTCCACAAGATTGAGAAATATTCTTTTAAAATTTTGGATGTTCAGGTTATTTTGGATGTTGAAAAGTACAGGCATCACGCGGAAATGACCGTCGGAATGGAAGGATTCACCCTTCAGGCCCATGATGAGACGGAAGAGATGTATTCCACCATAGACAAAGTCATTGACAAGATCGAAAAACAGTTGAAAAAACATAAAGAAAAAGTGACCCGCCACAGGATCAAGCCAAATGCAAAAGAATTGCCTGTAGAAGATTTATCTCCTGTTTTGATTCTTCCCCGCGTGATCAAAGAAAAAGCCTTTAAGTTAAAACCAATCAGCCAGAAAGAGGCCATTTCCCAGATGGAATCGCTTCAAAAGGATTTCTTTATTTATCTTGATAATGAAAATAAGGATATCAATGTTCTCTACAGGAGAAAAGCGGGCAGTCTGGGTTTAATCCATGTGACGCATTAAGCTATAACGGATAAACAGAAATGAAAAACCTTAAATTTGTCGTGATCAGCGGGCTCTCCGGTTCCGGCAAAAGCCATGCCATTAAATGTTTTGAAGACGAAGGTTTTTTCTGCATCGACAACCTTCCGCCCGTGTTGCTTCCAAAACTGGCGGAACTCTGCGTTCAACCGAGCCAGAAGATTACAAAGGTTGCGCTGGGAATTGATATCCGGGAACGTTCATTCCTCGGCGAGTTTTTTAAAATCTATGAAGAATTAAAGGGCGAAGGGTATAAAATGGAGCTTCTCTTTTTTGAAGCCCGGGACGAAGTTCTGGTCAGGCGCTTTTCGGAAACCAGAAGGGTCCATCCCCTCGCAGCCGGGAAACCGATCCTTGAAGGAATCGCTCTCGAAAGAGAAGTGGTGGCAGATCTTCGGAAAAAAGCAGACCGGATTATCGATACCTCCGATCTGAACGTCCATCAATTCAAGGAATTGATCCATCGTTTCTATTTTCAAGGGGAGGAAAAAAAGAAGATACAAATTTCTTTAATTTCCTTCGGGTTCAAATCGGGAATTCCGTA
The DNA here is from genome assembly GCA_016201875.1 of Nitrospirota bacterium. GTDB lineage: Bacteria > Nitrospirota > Nitrospiria > JACQBW01 > JACQBW01 > JACQBY01. Next base: position 11,383 of record JACQBY010000031.1, on the reverse strand, counting down.
TGATGCGGAGCTCTTATTTGATGTGAGGTTTTTGCCTAACCCGAATTTTGTCAACGAATTGAAATATAAAACCGGGCTCAACCAGGAGATAATCCAGTATATTTCAAAATTCCCGGAGACCCATTCTTTTATAGAAAAGCTTGTTCAATTTCTCGATTTTGTCATTCCTCAATATGAGAAAGAAGGGAAGTCTTATCTGACGATCGGGTTCGGATGCACGGGGGGGAAACACCGGTCCGTCGCCATTGTTTCGATGATGATGGAGTATTTTCAAAAAAAAGGGTATTTGCACACGGTGCGCCACAGAGATATAGATGCCTGATCTTCTTATGGCTGAATGTTATTAACAGTCTCATCATAATAATGACATATTTAGACAGAATAGACTATTTCCTGGATTCCCACTTTCGTGGGAATGACAAAGAGAAGTTTTCTGATTTGCACAGATCCGTCATACCCGCGAAAGCGGGTATCCAGTCAAACAGGTTGTTTCTATTAAGAGACCTTTAATATTTAAATTTCTAAAGGATGAAAATGAATTTTAAGAAGATGTTCTGGATGGGGTTGGTTTTAGGTTTATTGGCCTGTCAAAAAGAAACATCGACGCTTGTTCCCGACACCAACTGGGCGGACGTTACGATTGAAGCAAAAGGGGCCAGCCGGAATGCCGGCGGAAATGGCATCCCGGATTCCAACCTTCGCGTGGATTCGTACCGGGAAGCCAGTGAAGATCTTTATCGAAAACTTGAGACAGAGATGATGAACCTTAAGATTGATCCAAAAAGAGATGTTAAAACTTTTATCGGACAAAACCAGAAACTTAAAGAGAAGGTCTCTGCTTTTTTAAAAGAAACGCGGATTACAAACGCCGTTTATACTCCCGGAAAAGGGATGGAGTTAACCGGCCAGATTTATCTGGGCGAGGGCTTCAAATCCATTCTGGGCCTCATGGAAAAGAAAGCCCCCGAAGACAGAAAGAACTCTTCTCCTCAACCCGGTTCCCCTTCCGGAAAAGGATTTTAAACTTCACGGTTTCCTCCCAGGCATCCATTCAATAAGTCTTTTTTTTATACAGGCTTGACATATAAAATATACCAAGTATACTTACTATTGTAAGTTCTCTAAGTAACATGAATAACAGGGCTGACTCGAAGTATTAAAAAAAAGTTCTTGACCCTCCCGTTTTTAAAAAAAACGGTTATACTAAAAAGTATGGGAAGAGCCATTGTGCCAGGGAAGATGAAAAAGAACAGTAAAAAAGGGTTTAAAACGGTCGACATCTGCCGGATGTTTGATATTTCCAAATCGACGCTGTTCCGCTGGGAAAAAGAAGGATTGATCTCCAATATCGGAAGAGACTGGAGAAATTGGAGAATATATAGCCAGGACAATCTGGGCGAGATCAAAAAAATTATCGGCAGAATGAAAAACTAATAAGGATCAATCGAGGTCAACATGTTTGGAATGGGCAGCAAAAAAAGGGATCTGGTCGGTTTGGACATCGGGTCAAGCGGCATTAAGCTTCTGCAATTAAAAGAAAACCGGAAAAAATTCACTCTGGAAAAATTAGGGGTGGCACAGCTGGACCCTGAGTTGATCGTCGAGGGCACCGTCATGGACTCGGGCAGAGTCGTTGAAATCCTCAAAAAACTGATTGATGAACAGAAACTGAAAGTCAAGGAGGTGGCTATTTCAGTTTCAGGACATTCTGTGATTGTCAAAAAAATTTCCGTTCCGGTGATGACTGACGAAGAGCTTGAAGAATCGATCAAATATGAAGCCGAGCAATACATTCCTTTTGATATCAACGATGTGAATATCGACTCGTTTATCCTGGGCCCCGCCGAAGCGGTCGATGGAAAAGAGCAGATGTCCGTTCTACTCGTGGCGGTTAAAAAAGATAAATTATCGGAATATACCCATCTGGTTCAGGAGGCCGGATTAATCCCCGTTGTCGTGGATGTTGACGCCTTCACGATTGAAAATATGTATGAATACAATTACGGGGTTGATAATGGGATAACCGCCCTGGTCAACATCGGAGCCGGAGTCATGAACATTAATATCGTTAAGAACGGAAGTTTCACCTTTACCAGAGATATCTCCATCGGGGGGAACAAATATACGGAAACCATCCAAAAAGAACTCAATTTGAGTTTTGAAGAAGCCGAAAGGTTAAAAAAGGGGGAGGAAATAGAAGGCGCGAACCCCGAAGCGCTGGCTAATGTCATTGAAAATATCAACAGTGAAGTTGCCGCCGAAATCCAGAGGACCTTTGATTATTTCAAGAACACCTCCAATCAAGAGAATATTGACAGAATTTATTTAAGCGGCGGAGGGGTTAAATTAAAGGGGCTGGCCCCTTTTTTAAACGAAAAACTGAGTCTTCCCGTAGACATTATCAATCCCTTTAAAAACATCGAAATCAATCCGAAAATGTTTAGTCCTGATTATATTCAGGAGGTGGGTCCGATGACGGCGGTTGCCATGGGATTGGCTATTCGGAGAGTTGGCGATAGATGATTAAAATCAATTTACTCGGCCTTCCCAAAGCAAAAAAGGTTAAAAAAGCAAGCCAGGCGCAGACTCAGTTAATCCTGGGGATGACAGCGCTGGTTCTTTCTTCCCTGATCTCTCTTTATGGATGGTACTGGCTAAGCAACAGGATTGCTTCTTTAAATGAAGAGAAAGGCAAAAAGGAGAAGGAACTTGTCTTGCTAAAGGACAAAGTTAAAGAGGTTGAAGCCCTGGAGCAATTAAAAAAGAGTCTGGAAGATAAAGTCAGAATCATCGATCAGTTGAAAAAAAATCAGAGCGGTCCTGTCCATTTTCTGGATGAGTTGAGCATGAGCCTTCCCCCGCGTGTTTGGGTGCTCTCATTTTCAGAGCAAAACGGCGATATCGATATGGAGGCCAAAGCGATGTCGAATACGGAGATCGTAAGTTTTCTCGAAACCATGACGCATTCCAAACATTTCAGCAATGTCCAGTTGATTGAAACAAGGTCTGTCACCGAGGCGAATACAGTTGTTTTTGCTTTTAAAATTAAATTTCATTTTCAATATGTTTCATAAATTTCAGCAGGATTGAGGGTCAATGGCCATTTTAGATAAGATCAATAACATTCCGCCTCTTCAGAAGCTTATTATTTTTATTTTGCTTTTGACGGCCATTATCGGAGGGTTTATCTATTTTGTTTATATGCCGGACAACGCTGAAATTAACCAGATCATCGCTCAAATCGAAACGCTGAACCGCGATATTGATATTCAAAAAGCCAGGTTAAGAAGGCTCCCGGAGCTTAAAAAGGAGATGGAAGTTGTTCAAAAAGAGCTCGATTTTAAAAAAGAGCAGCTTCCTCCTGAAACTGAAGCGGTACAGCTTCTTGAGCAGATCGAGAAATTGGGGAACAGGACCGGATTGGATATTAAATTATGGAGGCCGGGAGGAAGAAAGGTCAATCCGAGCGGATTGTATGTCGAACTCCCGACAAGCGTTGAAATTTCGGGGAGCTATCACGAATTTGGATTGTTTTTTGACCAGATCAGCAAATTCAGCCGGGTGGTCAATGTTTCAAACCTTAAGATGGGCGCTCCAAAACAGGAAAAGGGAAAACTGGTGGAGCCTGTGACTTTTCTGGCTACCGCTTTTGCGGCCGTTGAAAAAGTTGAGAAAAAAGAAACGCCGCCGGCACAGGAGAAGGGGAAGTGAAAAACACTTTAATCGTTAAGATTGCTTTTCTCATCGCGGCGGTGGCGGTTTCAGGCGGATGCTCGTCTCCTTCCGCCCCTTCAAAGGTCCCTCCTCCTGCGGCAAATAACACTCCAAAATCTCAACCCCCGAAGAGTGCGGCATCCCTGCCGGTTCCGGCAACGACTTCTCAAGGGGGATCAACTTCTCCCGCCTCCTTGAATAAACCGCCGATTCCGGTTTCTGCGGTTACTCCTCAAATGGCGGTAACTTCTTCTTCGGGAGCGACTTTATCATCAGCCGCTCCCGTGGCACAGCCTCCTGTTACACTCCCTCGGCCGGTATATAGTTATAATCCGGAAGGGAAGCGAGACCCCTTTAAAGCTTATATGGAAGCGGGTTTAGTTTCTAAAACGTCAAAAAATACTGTTTTTCCACTTTTAAATTTTCCACTTTCGGATTTAAGGCTTGTGGCCGTCATTGGGATTTCAAAAAATCGCTATTTAGCCATGGTTCAAACCCCGGACGGAAAAGGTTATACGGTTAAAGCCGGAATGGAAATCGGCAACAACAGAGGTAAAATCAAAGAGATCGATCATCAATCCATTTCCATTGAAGAAGAGTATACAGAAATGAGTGGCGAAAAGAAAAAACGGACAATCGTTCTTTCACTCCGTCCTCCAGAGGAAGGTCAGATATGAATATGCTCAAAAGAATTTTTCAAACAGGGCTTTTTGGTTTTTTAATCTTTGAACTGATCTCCTGCGGATCGATGAACTCCGCGGTTATATCAGGCTCAGGTGAGAAAAATCAGATCAATAACATTATGGTTGTTGATCTTCCGGATAAAACCCGGATAGTTATTGAAGGGAGTTCTCCTCTGACTTACACCGCTTTTATGCTATCAGACCCAACGCGTTTTGTTATTGATCTTTCGGATATATCATCTGGAAAATTTAAAGAAAAAATAGAGGTGAATCAAGGGACCATCACAAGTATTGTGCCGATCGAAAGCACTCAACCCTCCAGAACAGTCCGTTTAGAAATCGGTTTGTTAAGTGAGATCCAGCCGGAGGTGATCAAAGAGGGGATAAAACTGACCGTGGATGTGCCGAAGAAGGAGATGGCTGCCGCCGCCGGGAATCCGGAGGTAGGATCAGATAACGGTGTAAAGCCGGGATTTGAATCGACTTCATCCGCCTCTCCAACCGTGGAACCTGCACCCGAGCAGAAGGCAGAACCTGTACCCGAGCAGAAGGCAGAACCTGTACCGGTCAAAAACCTGGTGGAGTCGGTGAAGGCCAATCAGGCCGGAGAAACCGTTGATGTGATCATTTCAGGGGATTTTTCCCTTCCCAGGATGTTTATGTTAAAAGGGAACAGGCTGGTGGTCGATATCGAGGGAGCGTCGCAGAAGGTCCGTCCTTTAATTCAAAATATCCATCTCCCTCCTGTGTCTAAAATCAGAATAGGAAGCCATCTCAAACCGAAGAAGGTCCGGATTGTCGTGGATCTTTCTCAAACCGCTTCTTATACCACCGACAGGAGCGAGAAAAATTTTGTGATTCATCTGAGTAAAGAAGTTAAAGAAAAACCGGCTGAACCCCCGGCTGAACCGGCCTCCGCGAAAAACGGAGAAGATAAAGAAATTCCGGCAGAAGAAGCAAAAAATGAAAAAACCGTTGAACAACCTCCGGCTCCTGCCGATGCTGAACCGGCTCTGCCTGCATCCACCCCTTCCGTAAAAAAGAAAAAACGGGGGAATATCCTTTTCATTGAAAAGACACAGCTTTTCAAGAAAAAATATGTGGGAGAAAGAATCTTTCTTGACTTCCAGGACATGGAAATCGCCAATGCATTAAGAATTATCTCGGAAGTCAGCGGCCTGAATTTCATTGTCGGGGAGGATGTTAAAGGAAAGGTCAATTTAAAACTTAAAAATGTTCCCTGGGATCAGGCGCTGGACCTCATTTTAAAGATGAATAATCTGGGGCAGGTGCGTGAAGGGAATATCATCCGGGTGACCAGTCTGGGAAACATCACCAAACAGCAGGATGATGAATTAAAAGCCAAGGATGCCCAGATTAAAACCGAAGACCTTGTGACTCAGATTGTCCATCTGAGTTATGCCAAAACCTCTGAATTAATGGACCCTCTTAAAAAAAGCATGAGTTCAAGAGGTGAAATTTCGGCGGATACCAGAACCAACGCCTTAATTATTAAAGACGTTGAAAAAAATGCAAATCAGGTTGTCGAACTGATAAAAACGCTTGATACTCAAACGCCTCAGGTGTTGATTGAAGCCCGGATTGTTCAGGTCAGTCCGACCTATACAAGGAGTTTAGGCGTTCAGTGGGGGGCTCAAGGCTCTCAAACAAGAGATGTTAACACATTTGGAGTCACCAGTGGTATTGCCGGGGGTGTCTTCGCCCAGACGCCTGATTTTGCTGTTAATCTTCCCGCGGCTTCCCCTTTTGGCGGGGTTGGTTTTAGTTTTGGCCGGTTAACGGGAAATCCGATCAATTTAGATCTTCGCATCTCTGCCGGAGAAGCCCGCGGGTTGACCAAAATTATTTCCACTCCAAAAATAGCAGTGCTTGATAACATGGAGGCGAAAATTGAACAGGGTGAATCGATCCCGTATGCAACGACCTCTCAATCGGGGACACAGACCACCTTTGTTGATGCCAATTTAACCCTGACCGTGACCCCCCATGTGACCTCCGATGGAAGCGTGATGATGAAAATTAATACGGCTAAAAATGCTCCGGGGACAACCCGGCAGGGGGCGGCGGGTCCCAGTATTCTCAAAAAACAGGCTTCAACAAACATTCTGGTGAAAGACGGCGATACGGCAGTCATCGGCGGAATTTATGAAAACAGCAAGGCAGACTCTACCAGTGCGGTTCCTTTTTTGTCCAAGATTCCCATCCTGGGGTGGTTTTTTAAAAACAATCAAATTGACGATAATACCTCGGAGTTGATGGTATTCCTGACTCCCAAAATTCTAAGATAACTTTCTGATCTGTCGATAAGGGCTCATCTGCGGCGTTGCCGCTCAATTGAACCCTTGTCGACGGACAGGAGACTTCCATCGTATCCGTTTAAAATTCCTCCCATTATTCGCCCAAATTCGCTATAATAATTTGTCATGAGTCTTATCTTGAAAAAGAATGATCAGCAGATCGTCCTCGTCGGTTTTATGGGAGTTGGAAAATCAACGATCGGAAGACTCCTGTCCCGAGAGACCGGGTTCCCCTTCATCGATACCGACCAGAAGATCGTCGAAAAAGAGCAAAAAACAATCCCCGAAATTTTTCATGAAAAGGGAGAGCCTTATTTCCGAATGATTGAAAGGGAACTCATCAAAAAGATCACCGAACGGGAAGCGGCCCAGGTGATTGCCACCGGCGGAGGAGCCCTTCTGGACCCTGAGAATGTCCGTAATTTAAAAAGACGGGGGATTTTAATCTGTTTGAAAGCTTCTGCGGAAGAAATTTTAAAAAGAGTCAAAAATGGAAGAAACCGGCCCCTTTTACAGAGTGACAATCTGAGTGAGACGATTCCCAATCTCATGAAACAGCGGGAAGAGAGCTATGAGACTGCCGATATGGTGATTCAGACCGATCATAAGAAACCGCATCAGATCTATGACGAAATAAAAAACAGATTGTCCGTTTTGCCGTCTGTTGATCAGTTTTCTATTTCTGTTGAACTGGGCCGGGAAAAATCGTATCCGATACATCTGGGAACGGGGAGTCTTCGGCAGATCGGGGGGCATCTTGCCGGACCGACCAGAGACAAAATTGCCATCATTACCAATCCGCTGGTCTGGAAACTTCATGGAGCCGCGCTCAAGCAGTCGCTTGTTCAATCCGGGTTCAATCCGCTGGTGATTCAAATCCCCGATGGCGAGCGTTATAAAACCCTGTCGTCTGCCAATACCGTTTATGGAGAATTGTTAAAAAATAAGTTTGAACGGAGCTCCCCCATACTGGCTTTTGGAGGAGGGGTCATCGGGGATCTTGCCGGTTTTGTTTCGGGCACTTTTTTGCGGGGGACGCCGTTTATTCAGGTCCCGACAACGCTGATTGCGCAGGTCGATTCCAGCATCGGGGGTAAAACGGGAGTGAATCATCCTCTGGGGAAAAACCTGATCGGTGTTTTTCATCAGCCAAAATTTGTCTGGATCGACACCGAACTTCTCCAAACCTTAAAAAAGAGAGATTATATTTCCGGGCTGGGAGAAGTTGTCAAGTACGGGGTGATCGCGGATGCGAGGCTTTTTGAATTCCTGGAACAGAACAAAGAGAGGATCTTGGCCAGAGAACCGGAGGCGCTCTTTCATCTGGTCAAAAGATCGTGTGAAATAAAAGCCGGTGTCGTGAGCCAGGATGAAAAAGAATCAGGAATCAGAAAAACCCTGAATTACGGGCATACGATGGGTCATGCCCTTGAATCGGCGACCCATTATCAAAAATACCGGCATGGGGAAGCGATTGGAATAGGCATGCACTTTGCCGCCCTGCTCGGCGTCAAGACTCAGGATTGTTCAGAAGCGCTGGTGAAACGGCAAGAGGCCCTTATCGAATCCCTTCAACTTCCGGCAGCATTGCCCGGCAGTCTCAGGGGGAGCGATCTGCTCAACAGCATGTCGCTGGATAAAAAGGTTCAGGAGGGAAAGATCTACTTTATTCTCCCTCAAAAAATCGGTGAAGTGACGATCAGGCAGGTTGACAAAGCCCTGATACGCGAAACAATAAAGACCTGTCAAACTACCAGATAAGAGAGAGTTACTTTGCTTTTGGTTTTTTATGGCGGGATTGCTGTTTTTTTTCTTTGATTTTTTCCTTCAGGTTTTTTTTCTTTTTAACTCTTTTCCGTTTTAATTCTCTTGATCGTTCTGTTCCTTTGGGCATGTTCATTCCTTTTTTAAAAGTTTTTTTTCGTCATTCCCGAATGCTTCTATCGGGAATCTAGGTGTTTTGAAGAAAATACGCAGGCAAAGTCACTGGATTCCGGCTTAAAACATGCCGGAATGACGGATAAAAGGGTATATTTGTAAAAAATCCGCTGTAGTATTAGGAAACAAATTAAAATAATACAAATGTGTCTTGACACTCAACCTGTTTTTAGGCAAAATTAAAAATCTGTAAATGGGGAAAGATGAAGTCACTTCGGCTGGGGTTATCACAATTTAATTCAACGGTAGGGGATAATAAAGGAAATGCAAAAAAAATCTGCCTTGAGATAGAAAAAGCCAAAAAACTGGGAGTTGATTTAATTGCATTCCCTGAACTGGCCATTACCGGATATCCTCCCGAAGATTTATTATTAAAGCCCTCTTTTATCTCTGAAAATCAACTGGCCCTGGAAGAAATCGTCAAAGGTTCAGCCGGTATCGGAGTGATCGTCGGTTTTGTCGATAGACAGGAAGATATTTATAATGCCGCCGCGTTTATCTCTAACGGCAAAATTCAGGGCATCTATCATAAAATCTATCTTCCCAATTATGGCGTATTCGATGAAGAAAGATATTTCAGATCAGGATCAGCCTACCCGATCTTTGTTTTCAACGGGGTGTTGATCGGAATCAATATCTGCGAAGACATCTGGTATCCTTACGGGCCGGCGATGGTTCAGTCGGTCGAGGGGAATGCCGAGTTGATCATTAATATCAGCGCCTCCCCCTATCATGCGGGAAAAGGGCTGTTCCGTGAAAAAATGCTTGCGACCCGGGCCGTTGATAATAATGTGATGATCGCTTATGTTAACGCTGTTGGCGGGCAGGATGAATTGGTCTTTGACGGACAAAGCGCCATCATTGATCAAAAGGGGGATATTCTGGTAAGAGGCCCGGCCTTTGACGAAAAAGCCCTGGTGGTTGACCTTGCCATTGATTCCGTATTCCGCTCCCGGCTCCACGACCCGAGAAGGAGAAGAAGAGAGTTTTTTATCAAAGAGACTTCTCTGGCCAGACTGCAGCCGGTGATTCAGGCGGGCAAGAGCGCTGTTCAAAAGAGAAAAAAGATCACCCCTGTCCACGAACAGCCATTGTCCCAGCTTGAAGAAATTTACAAAGCCCTGGTGACAGGCGTCAGAGATTATGTATTAAAGAACCATTTTTCAAAAACGGTGATCGGGTTGAGCGGAGGGATTGATTCGGCCTTAACCCTTTTAATTGCCGTTGACGCGCTGGGGAAGAAAAATGTGACCGGAGTATTTATGCCCTCTCCCTTTACCTCAAAAGAGAGCAAAGAAGATGTGGATGCCCTGGTCAAAAATACCGGAGTCGACCTGATCACCCTCCCGATCACGGAAATTTTCGAGAGTTACCTGAAAATTTTGAAAAAAGAGTGGGGAGAGCTTAAACCGGATAAGACCGAAGAAAACATTCAGGCGAGGATCAGAGGGAACTTTCTGATGGGGTTGTCGAATAAATTCGGTTGGCTTGTGTTAACCACCGGAAATAAAAGCGAGATGAGCGTCGGATATGCGACACTCTATGGCGATATGGCCGGAGGATTTTCTGTTATTAAGGATGTGTTAAAAACAGAAGTGTATGCTCTTTCCGATTACCGGAATATCCGGGAAGGGAAAGAACTGATCCCGCGCCGGATATTTGAAAAACCCCCTTCGGCGGAACTCAAGTTTAATCAGACCGATCAGGACACCCTTCCTCCCTATGACATTCTCGACGGCATCATCCGGGGTTACGTCGAAGAAGACCAGAGCATCGAAGAACTGACGGCGCAGGGGTATTCCCGGTCAACGGTCGAATATGTCATGAAGCTTGTGGAACAGAGCGAATACAAGAGGCGGCAATCTCCTCCCGGAGTCAAAATTACCCAGCGCGGGTTAGGAAAAGACCGGAGAATGCCGATCACGAATCAATACAAAAGTTTTTAATTAACATGGTCACTCCAATAGTACCTTAATCCACCCTCATTTATAGCTGGATTAAGGACATCATATTAATAACCGATCCATTTTATCACGCTCTCTTAAAGACGGTTGTTTAAAATGGTCTCAAATGAAAGGTTGGTTTATGACACCCAAAGAAGTATTAGAATATGCTAAAAAGAACAAAACGGTCATGGTTGATTTTAAATTTATTGATCTTCCGGGAGTCTGGCAGCATTTCTCCGTTCCTCTGCGCGAGCTTTCTGAAGAAGTCTTTAAAGAAGGGCTAGGATTTGACGGATCGAGCATCCGCGGATGGAAATCGATCGAGTCGAGCGACATGCTGGTGATCCCTGAAGCAAGTTCGGCCAGAATGGAGCCTTTCACCCAGACGCCGACCCTAAGCCTGATCTGTGATATTATCGATCCCATTTCCCGCGAGCCTTATGACCGGGATCCCCGCTATATTGCCAAGAAAGCCGAAAGTTACCTGAAATCGACCCGTATCGGCGACACCGCCTATTTTGGCCCGGAAGCGGAGTTTTTTATTTTCGATTCTATCCGGTTTGATCAAAACAGCCATAGCGGGTATTACTTCCTCGACTCCGAAGAAGGGGTATGGAATTCCGGAAAAGATTCGGAGATCAGTCTTGGATATAAACCGAGGCATAAGGAGGGATATTTTCCGGTTCCTCCGACCGACAGCCAGGAAGATATCCGGACAGAAATGGTCCTTGAAATGGAGAAGATCGGCATCGCGGTCGAAAGACAGCACCACGAAGTGGCCACG
>JACQBY010000034.1 GCA_016201875.1 Nitrospirota bacterium | reverse complement strand
AAGACTGATCTTTTTTCCGTCTATGATCCTGGCTGTCATATTTTAAATGCTCTCTCCCTGATGAATGACCTCAATGGTGCGGCTCTCCGTAATAATCCTGTCCATTTTAATATCATGCCCCTCCGATGGAACCGATTCAATAACCTGAAAATCAAAAGCCAGCGCTTCGATGAATCCCCTTTTTTTTTGACTTAACAGCCGGTCGTAAAAACCTTTTCCATATCCGATCCGGTTTCCGGAGGAATCAAAAGCCACTCCCGGCACAACCATGAGTTCCAGATGTCCCGGGTCTACCGGTCTGATATAAGAACCAAAAGGCTCTTTTAGTCCGAACCTGTCCGGTTTTAACTCGCGATCAAAATCTTTCAACTCGGAGAGTCCAATTCCGCCAGCGGTGGTTCCCCGGCAGGGAACGACCACCTTCTTTCCCATTTCAAGAGCGCCCCGGATCATCTCTTCGGTATTCACCTCATGATTAAAGCTGATATAAAAATGGATGACTTTTGCTCTTCTGAATTCTTCCCGGTTAAACAGGCGGACCTTGATGTCCCGGGACTTCAGCCGGATTTCTTCAAGGGAAAGGCCTGCCCTTCTGGCAAGCATCTCTTTTCTAATCTGTTCTTTATTCGCCAAGAATTTCCGGATAAAATTTTTTTGAGATATTTAGCTTAACAGGCCGGTCTCTCGACTGTCAAGGCATCTCAGGCGATGCGGACTCTCTCCGACCTGTGGATCGCTTGCGCGGAACGATTTGTCCGCGACCGATCCAAAGACCGGAAGGAAAATTGAGACGGGTTAACCTGTTCGGGAGGGAAAATTCCTAAGCCTTGGACCGGAAAGGCAAGTCCGAAAGCAAGCAGGAGGGAGAGAGCGGCCTTCGGAGCCCGCCCGCTTCCCCCTGCTTGTCTGGAAAATTTTATGGAGATGAGTCCTTACTTTTTCCCCAGAACAGCGTCTTTGCAGGCTTTTGCCACGCGAAACTTCAACACTCTCTTCGCGGGGATTTTAATCGCCGCGCCTGTTTGAGGATTTCTCCCCATTCTGGCTTTGCGGTTAACGACCACGAGTTTGCCGACTCCGGGAAGGGTAAACGCATTCTTGGCTTCTTTGTAAGCAAGAGCAACGATTTCATCCATCGTCTCAGAAACCTTTTTTTTGGTTAACCCCAGTTTTTTGGAAAGATGATCCAAAACCTTAGATTTGGTCATTGATTTTGCCATGAATCCTCCGATTGATTAAGATAAATAATTCCAGCCATTGTTAACAAGATGGTCCTGGCCAGTGATTTCATACTAAAATAAGGGTTTTTATAAAAAAAGCAAGCGAAAAATAAAAAAAATTTAGCTGTCCTTTAAAAGTAAAAACCCTTTTTTACCGATTTTAATTTTAAATTCCTGGCCGGCGTTCCTGATTTCAAACTTATAAAAGGAGTCGGTCACCCGGATGGAATCAATCTCGACCCCTCCCTGTTCAATCATCCGCCTTGCTTCAGCGTTGCTTTTGACAAACCCCGATTTGACAAGGATGGCGACGAGTCCGACCGAAGCGCGTCCCGGAGTTTCAGGGAGCTGGCTCAAAAAAAGAGGCGTTAAATCGGCCGGGAACTCTCTACGGGTGAATTTATGGGTGAATTCTCCTTCCGCCTTCAGGGCCTCTCCCTCCCCCTGATAACGGCCGACGATCTCCTTTGCCAGTTTCTTTTTGGCCTCCATGGGGTGCATCTTCCTGATCTCTTCCATCGGAAAATCGGTTAACAGCTCGTAATACTTCAACATCAGATTATCGCTGACCGACATGATCTTGCCATAAATATCCGCTGGGAGCTCGGTCAGGCCGATGCTGTTTCCATACGACTTGCTCATTTTCCGCAGACCGTCCGTCCCTTCCAGCAGAGGCATGGTCATCACCACCTGAGGGGACTGCCCGTAAGCCCGCTGCAAGTCCCTTCCGACCAGGAGATTGAACTTCTGATCGGTCCCTCCGATTTCAACATCGGCTTTCAGGGCGACGGAATCATACCCCTGGATCAGCGGGTAGAGAAACTCATGGATCGAGATCGGCTGTTGGGAAATATATCTTTTTTGGAAATCATCGCGCTCAAGGATCCGGGCGACGCTGTAGTGAGAACTGAGGTGAATGAGATCGACGGCGGTCATCTGCCCCATCCACCGGCTGTTAAAGTCGACCATGGTCTTGTCCGTATCAAGTATTTTAAAAGCCTGTTCTTTATAGGTTTCGGCGTTCTCCAAAACCTCCTGCTTCGTCAGCGATTTTCGGGTTTCAGACCGCCCGCTCGGATCGCCGATCATGCCGGTGAAATCGCCGATCAGAAAAATCACTTCGTGCCCTAACTCCTGGAAAACTTTTAGTTTATATAAAAGAACGGTATGCCCCAGATGAAGGTCTTTTGACGTGGGATCAAACCCCGCCTTGACCCTGAGCGGTTTTTTGGTTTTAATCGACTGTTCGATTTTTTGAACCAGTTCATCTTTCTGGATGATCTCGACACACCCTCTGGAAAGGCTGTTCAGCTGTTTTTTCGCTTCTTCAGACATCGTTGGAGCCGCACGATCCATAATTTATTTCACCGTGATATAGGGGGTCATCTTTTTAAATTTCTCCGGGCCGATCCCCTGGACCTCCATAACTGATTCGATGGAGGAATAGTTCCCATGTTCAATCCGGTATTCGACGATCCGTTGCGCGGTTTTTTCGCCGATACCGGGGAGGCTCATCAGTTCAAAGAGCGTTGCGGCATTCAGATTGACCCGCTCAACCGCTTCCTTTTCAATGAGAGGAGGCGTTTGCGGCGGGGACATCTCCTCAGGGGGCGATAATCCCCATATCCCCGCTGCCAGGCCGACACCAGCGGCCAGCAAAACTATTTTGAGCAGGCTATTCCTCCACCTCTTCCCGGATGAACTCTTCATACTCCTTGTAGTCCATTAAATTTTCAAGCTCGGCGGGGTCCGACATTTCAATCACGGCGATCCACCCGAGGCCATAGGGGTCTTCATTCATTAATTCAGGCCTCTCTTTTAATTCCAGGTTCACTTCCACCAATTTCCCGCTGACCGGTGAGAGCACCGGCGAGGTGGTTTTGGTCGACTCGATTTCTGTCACCTCTTCTTCAACGCTCAGTTCGATATCGGTATCGGGCAATTCGATATAAACGATATCTCCGAGATTTTCCTGCGCAAAATCGGTAATACCCATAATAGCTCTCTTCCCCTCTCTTCTGACCCATTCATGATCAGCAGAGAACTTCAATTCTTCTGGCCGCATCGAACCCTCCAATGACATTGATAATGAAAGCGTTAACGCCTGTTTTTAATCATACTCGAAAGCTCGTATCCCCGTTTCAGGAGAAACGGACTGACGAAAAAATTTGCCGGATCGGACGGGAGATAATAAACCGATTTTCCCAGTAAAAAAACAGGAAAAGGAGAGTCCTCGATCTTCCTGGCTTTTCGGACGATCTCTTTGGGAAGATACGATTCCGGCTCGGTTTTCGGCTCATTCGAGAGCGTTTTGCAAAACTCCATCCGCTCCTCGGCAAACGGCATGAAACCGATCAACCCCGCTTCGATCTCTTTTCTCAGCCTCTCTCCGGAAGAATGGCTCTCCCCCCCGCTCAAAATAGACTGAACCATCACGCCCCTTTTGACTCCCTCTCTTTTTTCTTCCTTTGATTCTTTATTCTCTTTTACAGCCAGCGAGACCAGAAGAAAATTGGTTTCATCATACGGCAGGCCGGGATCCCGTTTCAAAATAATAAAATCCCCCATCATGGAAGGGATCACCTCTTCCGGAACAAGATAATAATAATTAACCACCCGCCGGCCTTCGGCCTCAAAGAGGGAGTCCTGCTCAGGGTTCATAATCAGAACATCGCATCCCACGCTCTCTTTCCCTTTGACCTCCATCCCCCTCAGATGGCTCCTTTCAAAAGAAAGAGCATCCGGGGATGCCGGCCAGACTTCGCCTTTATTGTCTTTGATCACCTTCAAGAGCATCTCTTTTAACCCCGAAACGCCTCCTGCCAGACATAACGGCTCCCGTTTGTAATGGAGAAGCATCTGAAGAAACTGCAGCGCAGAAATCTGTGTCAGGGCC
Organism: Nitrospirota bacterium; assembly: GCA_016201875.1. Taxonomy (GTDB): domain Bacteria; phylum Nitrospirota; class Nitrospiria; order JACQBW01; family JACQBW01; genus JACQBY01. Next base: position 6,757 of record JACQBY010000034.1, on the reverse strand, counting down.
TGTTGGAAATAAAAAATCGAAAGCGCGTTGAAAAAATCGAGCGGCTCCTCTTCCAGGCCGAATCCTTTGCAAAATTCAGATCCCTTCTGGTTTCTCAGCTTGAAGGTCTTTCCCCGATAGGCCACCCACCTGATCAACTGCCCCATCGCTTCCCCTTTTTTATCAAGACGGAGAGAAGGATCGTAGAGAAATGGATAAATCAGGGGGTCCAGCTCATCGGATTTTTGCAGTAAGGTTTGGATCGCGTGAACCCTTTCGCCAAATCCGGCTTTTAAATCGTCGAAGGTTTCATTCCGGTCATGATAGAGGGTAAACCGGTAAAAAGGGAAGATCACCTGCAAAAACGAAGGTTTTTTCCTGAAAACCTCCTGCGTCCTTTTTAATAAGGAGATAGAAATCCCCAGTTCATTCAAGATCCGGTCGGCGGCGCCGTCCCTCTCAAGACCAAAGCCTATTTTTTGCGGAAAAAAAGGGAGATCGGAATCCACGGAAGAGGGAACCTCTTCTGGAAGAATGATCACCTTTTTTCCGCCTCTGGCAAGAATGGCTCCGGCGACGAGGCCCGACAATCCCATGCCGGCAATGACGGCGTCAACTCTGGACCCGCTTTTGAACGATTTAGCCATTTAAACTCAGCGCGTCAAAAAAATAGGGGAGTTCGAATTGAGCGGACTCTTTTGAGTCAGACCCGTGGACGACGTTTTCTTCGATCCCGTTCCCGAAATCTCTCCGAATCGTCCCTTTGTCCGCCTTTCCAGGATCGGTGGCGCCCATGATCTCTCTCACTTTTTTGATGGCATTCTCCCCTTTAATCGCCATCGCCACAATAGGTCCGGAGCACATAAAAGCAGTCAGATCATGGAAAAACGGACGTTCTTTATGAACGGCATAAAAGCCTTCCGCCTGTTTTTTGGTCAAATGGAGCATCTTCAATCCAACAATCTTCAACCCGTTTTGTTCAAACCTCTTCATCACGTCGCCGATAAAATTTTTTCTGACCCCGTCGGGTTTTACCAGAGAAAGTGTTATTTCCATTTTACAAATATGCCCATTTATCCGTCATTCCGGTATGCTTTAAGCCGGAATCCAGTGACTTTGCCGCCGTATTTTCTTGAAAACACCTGGATTCCCGATAGAGACATTCGGGAATGACGAAAAAGTGCCGCTGTAGTGTTATAAAATCCATTTTAATGATTAATCTTCAAGATAGGTTGCCGATACCCCTTCTTCCTCCGAAACCACGATGCGGGAAACCTCTATATTATCCCCGTCGAGCCGTTTACTCAAGGTGTCGTAAATCCACTTTGAGATATTTTCACTGGTGGGGTTGATTTCCGTAAAAGGGAAGACTTCATTAATAAAAGAGCGGTCAAGGGGATCGATCAGCGACCGGAGCTCTTTCTTTAATTGATCAAATTCGATGGAGATTCCATAGGAGTTTACATCTTTACTCAAGATATAGAATTGTATTTTCCAGTTATGTCCATGAATTTTTTCACTCTTCCCTTTTGGTTTTCGCAACCTGTGAGCAGCGGAAAAGGTCTCTTCAATCATTAACTCAAACATGGCCTTCTCCTCGATGATCTTTTAAACCGCAGCTTCAAAAAGCTCTGTATTGCTTACTTCGCAATTTCGAACTGAAAATCCCTCATAAAAAACAAAGCCCCAAAATAGCCGAAAACAGCCTTATAGTCAAATTCTAATTTTAAATTCAGGAAAAGAAAGGAACAAACGGCAAATCTCATTGACAATAAAAGACTTTTCTTATAATTTTAACGGGATAGGATCATCAAATAAAACCGGTCGGGACCAGGTTGTTCAAACGAATTTTTTTTGTCATTGTCATGAGTCTCTCCTTTTTCGCCTCAGAGCCGCGGGGAGCGGTTCAACTCCCCCCGCCCGAATTGCCGGAAAATGCCCAGTCGACTCCCCTTCTTTTAAAAGCAAACGCCTGTAAAACCACCCTGTTCAAATCTTCTCAAAAAAAATACAGGTCGAGATGGCTCTCCTGCATTTCTAAATATCAGAAGGTTGTTAAAAGAAATTTTTCGCAAGATGCCACCCAAACCGCGGCATCGGAATTAATCGCCCTTTACCATCATTTGGGCCGGTATTCCGGAAAAAAGTCCGATAAAACCAATGAACAATATTGGAAAGATTTCAAGTCTCAATTAACGGCGCAGAGCCAGCCTGGACCTTCTTCAACCTCCGCCATGCCGGAGCCGGAAGAGGCAAAGAACGCCGGGAAGATCTTAAACATAAGGACCTGGAACCATGGAAACTACCTTAGAATCGTTCTCGACCTGACAAACCCGGTCACTTATGAAACCCATGAAATAAAGGAATCTGACACGCTCCAGATCGATTTTTTGAAAACGGCAATTACCCCTGATCTTGAAAGCAAACTCCTCTCTCTGAATAACCCTGAAATGAAAGTCCAGCTGGCCTCTTTACCGGATAAAGCCAAGCTTTCAATTATTCATAGCGGATATCAAAGTTTTAAAATTTCGGAACTGCCGTCCCCCCGCCGATGGATAATCGACCTGAAAACACCGGCCGATCCTCCCCTGGCGATCCATGAAAACGGGGTGCCTCTCCCCCCTCCCATCAAGAGAGTGGAAGAGGCCTTACCCCCATTGTTTACGATCCGGAAAATCATTATCGACCCCGGTCACGGGGGAAAAGATCCGGGAGCCACCGGGTTAAGCGGATTCACAGAAAAAGAGGCTGTTTTAGACATCGGACTCCGCTTAAAAGAACTCATTTCAAAAGAGCTCAAAATAAACGTCATCATGACCCGGTCCCGCGATATTTTCATCCCCCTTGAAGAGAGGGCCAAAATCGCCAATGAAGCCAACGCAGACCTTTTTATCTCTATCCATGCCAATTCAAGCCCCCACCGGACTGCCCATGGCGTCGAGATCTATCTGCTCGGCAAGGCGTCCGATAAAAAAGCCTTAAGGACTGCCGCGAGGGAAAACAATTCCACCGAAGAAGAGGCAACCAACCTGGATAAAAATCTCATGAACATTAAAAAAGACCTCGTTCAGGAATTTAAAAAAGAAGAGTCGCTGGAGCTCGCCCACATCACCCGGTCTTCATTTATAAATATTTTGCGCCCTTCTTATCCGGTGGTCGATCTGGGAGTAAAAACAGCCCCTTTTTATGTGTTGATGAACACGGCCATGCCGAGCATTCTGGCAGAGGTGTCGTTTATCAGCAACCCCGCCGAAGAAATGCGCTTAAAAAGCAAATCGTTCAGGCAGAAAACCGCGGAGTCCCTTTTTGAAGGGATTAAAAAATATATCGAATCCAACTCGATGCGTACCACCTTTTAACCGATGCTTCGGAATATTAAACTGACCATAGCCTACGAGGGCTCTTCATTTCATGGCTGGCAAATACAGCCCAATGCCGCCACGGTTCAGGAGATTTTAAAGACATCCATTGAAACCATCACCGGGGGAGAAAAGATCAATCTGGTGGGGGCCGGAAGAACCGATGCCGGAGTTCATGCCCTGGGGCAGGTCGCCAATTTCAAGACGGGAAAACCTTTAACAGAAACCAAATGGAAAAACGCTTTAAATGCCATGCTCCCCCCCCAAATCGTCATTCAACGGGTGGAGTTTGTCCCGGACTCTTTTCATTCCCGTTATTCGGCAAAAGATAAAACATACTCCTACCATATCGGCTTTGAACGCTCCCCTTTTCTGGTCAAAAGGGAATGGAGGCTCGGCTATCCGCTCAAACTTGCGGCGATGAAGCGGGCGCTTCTGTTTTTAAAAGGGAAACACGATTTTTCTTCCTTTGCCTCCTCGGCATCAGAGTCGGAGTCAAAAATCTGCCATATCAAAAAATGCGAGATCAAACAGAGCGGTTCCTCTCTGGTCATTACCCTTTCGGCAGACCGGTTTTTAACCTATATGGTCAGAAATATTGTCGGAACGCTGGTAAAAGTCGGGGCGGGAAAAATAAAACCAAAAGAGATTCTAACCATTCTCGAAATGAAAGACCGGTCAAAGGCAGGCCCTACCGCCCCTCCGGATGGACTTTATCTGGTCAAAGTCAACTACCTCTAAGAAGATGTAGAAAAACCATTTATTCGCGCGCAAGATTGTCATTCCCGCGGAAGCGGGAATCCATAAGCTGTTGATTTTACAGAAACTGGATTCCCGATAAAACCTTCGGGAATGACGATAAAAGAGTTTTTCAACCCCTTAAGGAGAGTGGTGTTTTTTCGGTTTTTGGGCCTGGTGTTCCGCGATGAGTGAGCGAAGTTCTGCCAGCTCCAGTTCCAGCTGGTCGAGACGGTCAGAAATCGGGTCCGGGAGATCCCCATGATTCATGTTCAACGGGGTCTTCCGGGAGTCGCGGGTTCTTAAAATCCTGCCGGGAACGCCGACAACCGTAGAAAACGGAGGGACCGATTTCAAGACAACCGAATTGGCCCCTATCTTAACCCCTTCGCCGATGGTAATCCCGCCGAGAATCTTGGCCCCCACGCCGACCATCACATTATTTCCGAGGGTAGGATGTCGTTTTCCCCGTTCCTTGCCTGTTCCTCCGAGGGTTACCCCCTGGAAAAGGGTGACGTTTTCGCCGATTTCGCTCGTTTCGCCCACGACAACCCCCATGCCATGGTCAATGAAGAAGCCCCCTCCGATTTTCGCTCCGGGGTGGATTTCTATTCCGGTCAGAAACCTCGCCGTCTGGGAAATGATTCTGGGTAAAAGCGGAATCCTGATCGTCCATAACCAATGGGCAAACCGGTAAAAGAGGATAGCGTGAAAACCGGCATAGGTTAACAGGACCTCCAGACGGCTGACCGCCGCGGGGTCCCGCTCAAAAACCGCTTTAAAATCTTTTTTAATCTTCTTCCACATGGTTTTTAACGCGAGGTAATCAGGACCGCCGCATGGGCCGCGATCCCCTCTTCTCTCCCTATGGCATCAAGCTTTTCGGCCGTTTTCGCCTTGATATTGATTTTCTTTTCATCCGCTCCGAGATGCTTTGCCAGAGTGGTTTTCATCCGGGACATAAATGGGGCCATCTTGGGCTGTTGCGCGATGATAATGGTATCGATATTCCCTATTACAAATTGATGTTTGATTAAAAGTTCCTGCACCGCGTCGAGAATCAACAGGCTTGGCATCCCCTTATATTTCGGATCGGTATCGGGGAAAAAATGGCCGATATCCCCTAAACCGAGCCCCCCGAGAATGGCGTCCGCAACGGCATGGACCAGGACATCGCCGTCGGAATGGCCAAGAAGCCCTTTGCCAAATGGAATATGAACCCCTCCGACAATCAGGGACCTCCCCTCGACAAGACGGTGGATATCGTAGCCGATCCCGATCTTAAACATTTTTTGGTTTGGCAAGTTCTTTCCGGTGTTTTAAAATGACTTCGGCGAGAATTAAATCTTCGGGGAGAGTCACTTTGATATTAAAAACCGACCCCGGCGAAATCTTCACCCGGCCGCCCATCCGCTCGACAAGGCCAGCATCATCCGTTGCGAGGACCCTCTTTTTTGACGCGTCGCGGCAGGCATCCAGTAGAAGACGATACCGGAAGGTTTGCGGGGTCTGCGCCTGCCATAATCCTTCGCGGTTCACCGTTTTTTCGATGATCCCCTGCCGTTCTTTTTTTAAGGTGTCCCGCACCTGAATGGCCGTAATCGCCCCTCCCGTTTCTTTTGCCGCCTCGAGAGAAGCTTCGATCATTTCAGGCGTCACAAAAGGGCGGCAGCCATCATGGATCACGACAAAATCGGTATCCGGATCGAGGGCAAGGAGTCCGTTTAATACGGAATCCTGTCGCGCCGCCCCACCATCCGCAATTCTAACATTTTTTTCAAACGGGAAGGAATCTAAAACTTTTTCTCTGGCGGTTTCACGATCTTCTTTAGAAAGGACCAGAACGATTTCGCCAATGACCGGCGATTGGTCAAAGGAGGAGAGCGTATAATAGAGCAAAGGCTTGCCGTCCAAAAGCAAGAATTGCTTCGACAGATCCGATTTCATCCGGGTTCCAAAACCTGCCGCCGGGATAATCGCCGCAACTTTCAACGGGCGGTCACCTGGCGACCCGAAGCTCTTCTCTCTGCTGGTCATCCTTTAGCCGGGTAAAAATCATCCGGCCCGCAGTCGTCTGGAGAACACTGGTCACCACTACTTCGACATTCTTCCCGATCCATCTCCGGGCGTCATCCACCACAATCATGGTCCCGTCGTCGAGATAGGCGATTCCCTGCCCCGACTCTTTTCCCTCTTTGCTGATAAAGACTCTCATCACTTCGCCGGGAAGGACCACCGGCTTGAGCGCATTGCTCAACTCGTTAATATTGAGGACTTTTACCCCCTGGAATTCGGCCACTTTATTTAAATTGAGGTCGTTGGTCACCACTTTGCAATTCATCTGTTTTGCAAGGGCGACCAGTTTATCATCGACCTCTTTAATCGCAGGAAAATCATCTTCGACGATCCGTATATCGAGACCGGCCATTTTCTGTATCCGGTTCAGGACATCGAGGCCCCGGCGGCCCCGGGCCCGTTTCATCGAATCGGATGAATCGGCAATGTGTTGTAATTCATTCAGAATAAAATGGGGAATAATAAAAGCCCCTTCGAGAAAACCCGTTTCGCAGAGGTCGGCAATCCGGCCGTCAATAATGACGCTGGTATCCAATATCTTGCTGCTGACCGGCCCCGGATCGGCTTTCGATAAGAAATTGCGGGGAAGCCACTCTTTCCCGGTT
>JACQBY010000033.1 GCA_016201875.1 Nitrospirota bacterium | reverse complement strand
CGTATCGCAGGCGTGGGGCCGGATAGCATCCGCCACTATGAGCGAATCGGGCTCGTGCCGAGGGCGGAACGCTCTCCAGCCGGATATCGATTCTGGACTGCGCGAGAAGTCCAGTATCTCAAGTGGGTGGCCCCAGCTAAGCGCGCAGGTTTCACGCTTCACGAGCTGGTCGAAATCTTTCGGATGTACCGCGAGGGAAGTCCCCCATGTCGCACGGTCCGAGATCTCCTCAAGCAGAAACTTTCTGATTTGGATCGGCAGATTGACGATCTGTCGACTCTGCGTACTAAACTGAGACAAGTGCTCTTACGATGGAAAGGACGGCTTCGTCGGGCATCGTCCGGCGACTTTGTGCCCCTCTTTGATGAGCTGTATGACGTACCCATCACACAATCAACAGCGGCTTTGAAGCGAAAAAACCGCAAAGGAGGAAAGCAATGATGTACATTTTGGTAAATTTTCATGTCCAGCCTTCCAAGGTCCATGAGTTTGAATCACTTCACAGCGCGCTTGCACAGTTTATGAGCGGCCAACCTGGATGCATAGAGGTAAAGGTTCACCGGTCGCTGAAGAATCCTCAGAAGTATGTAGTGTACGGAACCTGGGAAAGCAAACAGGCTTGGGAGCTGGCGCATCAGACCGCAGAATTTAAGACTCAGTTTCAGAATCTGCCGATTGAACAGCACACGCTCTCAAGCGCAAGCTTCTTTGAGGAGGCCTATTCCTACAAGGGAGGTGTCGGCAAGCGTTGTTCTATCTAAATGATGCGCCATTTGGAACTGAAGAGGCGTAAAATGCACTCCGATTGACGATAAATCCAGTAACGAGCAGGACTGACGCCGAGGGACGGGTCTTTCTAATTGCGGATCCTGTGAAAGCTGTCTTACCCGATCAGTCTATCCGACAAAAGTTTGGAAAACCCTCTCTGTGTATGACAGGAGACCCTTGGACTATTGCTTCCTGAACTCAATAGTTGAAAGAAATTAACGAACGATGTAGGTTATAAGCGGAAATTATTTTCTTAGACCGCCGTAAAGAATATATCAACAAAAGATTTGACCTCTTCTCTTCTTTTCAATCTGTAGAAGAGTCTTTAAATAAAGGAGCAGGAACGGGTTGCCATTCATTTCCGTGCAAAGTACGGGGTTTTCTGGAAGGTTTAATAAAGATAAAGATTTTGGTTTAAATGGAGAGGGTTAGCCATGTTAGAAAATAAAAAAATTTCTGAAATGAATAAATGGTTCAGAAATCAGACGACTAAACTAAAGGAATCAAATCTGAGACATAAAGCCAAAACATTCTTCTTTCACAGAATGGCATTAATAGCCTTTTGGGGAATGATTAGTATTTCAAATAGCGCCCTCGCAGAAGAATATAAAGAAATAGAAATTAAGGATAGCGGTTCAATTTCAGGAAAGGTCTTCTTGGAAGGTCAGGTCCCTTCTCCTCGCGTTTTTCACCTGGTCCTTTACCCATTTGAATATTTCTGTAAAAAGGTTTCAGACGGAAAAGACAACCGGTTGCTCTCTGAATTTACCGTCTCGGGAAAGGGAGAGCTTCAAGATACCGTTATTGTGGTAGAAGGAATTTCAAAAGGAAAAGCCTTTCCGACACCAGAGGTGGTCATTCATTCGACAGATTGCGTATTCCACCCTTATGTGTCGGTCGTCAAAAATCATCAAACTATTAAGGTAATTAATAACGATCCGGTGGTTCATAACATCCAGGTCTATCAAAGCGAGAGGGGGAAAATTATTTTTAATTCACCTCTTCCGGTCCAATCGACTGAATCCGGAGCCTTAAATTTTGAACCAGGGATGCATATTTCCCAATGGATCTGCGGCATGCATGAATATATGCAGAATTGGGCCTATGTTATCGAGAATCCTTATTACGCAATCAGTCAAACGGATGGAAGTTTTCAGATTGATAAGATTCCGCCGGGGACTTATACGGTGACTGCATGGCATGCCCGCATGAAAGTTGCCCAGAAGAAAGTCACCATTTCGGGAGGAAAGGTTTCTCCTGTCAATTTTGAATTTCATTCCAACGAGGTTTTCTACCCTGAATATGAAAAACAGGAAAAGGGGAGAATCCAAAAAAGGGGTAAAGCCGAACATTTTGTTCGTTAGATTTCCTACCGGATCAGAAAATCTGTCAGGTCAACCCTTGATCGACGCATGGTAAAAAAAGTAAAAAAATTGAGAAATGAAAGCATTTTCTTTCAAGGGTGTCCCATAACCACTACCTTTTAGGATATCTTTGTAAGCTAATTTTGGTCTTCAAAATAAAAACAAAATGATAGCTACAAATCGAACCACCCGCCCCTCGTCTTGCGAAGAATCTCCGTGTTGCGTTCAGGGTAAATTCCGCGAAGCAATCTCTGTGAGATTGCTTCGGGCTTTGCCCTCACAATGACCTTTCAGGTCGGATCGCCACGCACCCTATGGGTGCTCGCGATGACAGGCAAAACAAGGAGTTGCAAATCCTATCTCTGTTTTAGAGGGTCAGCGGGGAGTTCCACCCCTCCCGGAAAGATTTTTTTTAGTATAACTTTCCAAAAAGGCCGTTATCATTTCCTGTTCTTCGGAACTTATTTCGGTCCCTTCGCTCATTCTGGCCACCGTGGCCTTCCAATCTCTTTCGTTGGCCGCCACTCTCCAGTAAGTCGTCTTCTGGTTTAAATTTTTATCCGTCCACCCGTGGCATTTGTTACATTTTTTAAACGGCGGCGGCGGGGAAACCTTTGCCCCCTGCCGGACGGTTTGGGATTCAAGGAAATCTTGTTGACGCTTATTTTCTTCGAACGGCAAATGGGTCAATAAATCCCATGAGCGCCCCCCGTCCATCGATTTAAATAAACCGGCGCCGTGGGTTCCCGCAAAAATAATATTGGCGTCCAGAGGATCAATCGCAAGGGCTCGCGCCTCCAGGTCCGTCAATCCTTTGACCGTCTGTTCCCAGGAATCTCCTCCGTTCCGGCTTTTAAAAATGCCCGCTCCGCTTGTGGCGGCGTAGACAATCGACGGGTCAAAAGCATCTACGGTAATCATCCGGATCCAGAGCTTCTCTAAACCGGGCCCAGGAGGGTTCCAATGGACGCCCCCATCACGACTGATAAAAATTCCGCCGCTGTTGACGGTGCCTGCATAAAAAATTCCTGATTTTTTATCGTAAGTCATTGAAGCGACTTTTTTATCGGCCAGGCCGTTGACCTTTACCCAGCCGGCAGATTCCGGATCCTTTTTATAAAGGCCGTGGTCCGTCCCCATAAATACATTCGAAAGCCCGTCCGGAAGAACTTCAAAACTCTGAAACTGAGGGTTATTCCAAAAGCGGAGTCCGCCGGTAATAGACCTCCAGACAGGTTCATCCTCCATCCGCTCGTAAACATCCGTAGAGGTTAAGAGAACCACCTTTTCTTTGGCCATGTCCGAAGCGAGCCGCAGCCGAATGGCCCCTGCGGCGGTATTTCCCAGTCCATCATTCACCTCTTTCCACGATTCCCCTCCGTCCGCGCTTTGATAAAATCCTCCCCCCCAGGTTGCCGCATAAACCCGGCCAGGGGTTGTCAGAGAGGCCTTGACATCATAAACAAGGTAGTTTTTCAATCCCCGATTGATCAAATGCCAGGACCTCCCGCCATCGCCGCTTTTCAATAATCCTTGATTATCCGTTGCGGCGTAGATTGTTTTTGGAGCATGCGGGTCGATCGCGATGGCATGAATGAAGTGGTACGGTTTTGTTTTGGGAGGTTCCGAGGCGGCCTGTTCTGCCAGGGCGACCATCATACAAAAACCAAAAAAAAGAGACTGGCCGAACAAAACGAATTTCCGGAGAAATGGACAAAAAATAAATGGACTATCGTCCGCTATATTTTTCACTGTACTCTTGAAGAAAATCCGAAATGGTCATTTCCTCATCCGGCATGAGATTGGCCCCCCGGCTCATCCGCCTGACGGTGAGGCTCCAGTTTCTCCTGTTGGCAGCGACCAGCCAAAAGCTATGAGGCGTCATATTGAGGTATGGGTCGGTCCAGCCGTGGCATTTATTACATTTGGCAAAAGCAGGGGGAGGGGTAAGGTCCGGTTCAGGCCTGTTGGGATCCGGAACTTTAAGCTTTGCGATAACCGAATTGGAGTCCAGCATCGGAATAGAGTCCAGATGTATCCATCTCTTCCCTTTGTCTGCTGATTTAAAAACCCCTTCTCCATGCGCGCCCGCATAAAGAATCCGGGGGTTTGAAGGATCAAGGATTAAAGCCCGAAGATCGGGCGCAGTCATCCCTTGATTGGATTTGCTCCATTTTTTTCCTCCATCGGTACTGGCCAGGACCCCTCTTCCCGTGGTTGCCAGATAGATCCGTTTAGGGTCCGTCGGATCAAAACGAATAACGCGGATCCAATCCTTGTCTATCCCTTTTCCCAATTTATGCCAGATCGTCCCGTGGTCACCGGACCAATAAAGTCCTCCCCCTTTCAGGCTATGTCCATCGTGCAAAACCGCCGCAAAGAGGCGTTTTCCCGATGGATCGACGGCGAGGGCGCTGACCATCTTTCCCTCCAGCATTTTAGAGGCAAGTCTCCACGCTGGCTCGTCTTCCGCCCGTGTATACAGCCCTTTTTTTGAGGCCAGGAATAACCGGGCGGGGTGGCCGGGCATGATGGCGATATTCTGAAATTCCTGGCTGGTCGTAAACGTGTCACCCTGATTCCAGGCTTCCCAGTGTTTTCCTCCGTCGGGGCTTCGATAGACGCCGGTGGCGCAAACGACATAGATCTTTTCCGGATCTTCCGGATGGAGAAACATCTGACCGATATCGGTGTCCTGAAGCCCGTCGTTCATTTCCATCCAATTTTCTCCGGCATCCACGCTTTTATAAAGCCCTCCTCCTCCGGCGCCAAGATAAATGATATTGCTGTCTCCGGGGTGAATCGCAAAGTGATAAAGAGAATAGCTCTTGATCCCCTGGTTGATTAAAGACCAATGCGCTCCCTCATCCAGGCTCTTCAGGACGCCGGTGCTATAGGTGGTTACAGCATAGAGAATTTTAGGCTCCCCGCGGGAAACAGCCAGCTGGGTGATAAAAATGGCGTTCTTTTCCGCCGCCCGGGAAGACGGGGTTACAAAAAAAACAAAAAAAATGAACAGGACAATCCATACTTTTTTAAAAAACAAGCGTCTCCGGCTATCCTCGAGAGTCCCGTCAAGATCCAGGCCGATCAAATTCATCCCTTTTTACCCGATACCGCCGCGCGCGCCGCGATGTCTTCGACGCTCCCACGGGCATCGCCATACTCCGTCACCTTCCGCTCTCCGCTCAATGACCCTTTAAAGGCTGAAAACGGCCGAGCATTATGGTTGATCACCTCATGGGGGATCCCGCCGGGAATCAAAAGAATATCCCCCGCTTCAATGGTCACCGGGTATTCGTCGAAATGAAAAGTCACCGCGCCGGAAACTGCCGCCCGGATCTCGGGATAATCGTGTCCATGGCGGCTTCTTTCAAACCAGGGAGCCACCGTCTGCAGATCGTATACTTTATACCCGAACTTCGCCACCTCTTCAGTCACCGACTCCTGAGTCGGCTCTTCTTTTCTCGGCCACTTCACCAGCTTGACGCCGTTAGGGAAAGTCACCGCTCTTTCACGCATACTCATGGGCCCCTCCTTTTAATAATAAAAAATAATATCATCCCGCCGAAGAGATCATCCTTTTTCTTCAAAATCAACAGTGAAAGAAGACTCTTTGACTCTTGCAATAAACTCCAGAACTCCCTGATGAAAAGGGTGCGTCTGGTAGCCGTGTAAATCACCCATCGAATCAAATTTCGCGATTAAAGCGAGATCATAAGATCGGGTAGAGCGGAGAATATCCGCGCCAACGACAAGAGAGCGCAATTGCGGGATCTTCCCCTTCATACTCATCAAGACATCCATCGTCTCTTCGATATTTTCCTGATCCCGGTCCATGAGCCTGAACAGAACAATATGCGTAATCAAGGATTCCCCTTTCGAGTCATTCGGTCTCATCGTTAAAATTTAGAACAGGTATTACCCGGGCTATTTTAGCATAGCCCGGGTAAAAATGAAAAGAGAGGGAGTGTGTCAGGATATTTGGGAGGGTTTATCTGCCCGGCTGAAAATAAGGGTTTTGTCCGGCGGCATGGTCTGTGACATCGATGATCTGCTTAATCGACGGGACCGCTTCTTTAATCATCACTTCAATCCCCTGCCTCAGAGTCGCTTTGGCCGATCCGCACCCCTGACAGCCTCCGCCGAGAATCAAATAGACCGCATCCTCTTTCACATCGACAAGCGTCACATAACCGCCATGCCCTGCCAGTCCGGGATTGATCTTTGTTTCAATCAGTTTTTGAAGGGTCATTGCCATGGGAGTCGAAAGATCCGGTTTGGGCGGAGCGGGGGCATTCGGATTGGTAATTTTAAAACCGCCCCCCTGAAGGTCATAAACATAGTCGATCACAGCTCCTTTTAAATGGAGGGCGCTCTGATTATCGACTAAAACTTTAAAAGGGCCGGCATCAATCAAAAGGTCGTTTGGCGCTTTTTTCGAGAGAGAGTCAAAAGAAAGGTCGTACTGGACATTGGGCGAGGGACCTTTCTGAACCGTAATTCTCAGTGCATCTCCCTGCCGTTTTTCAGCCTCCATGGCAGAAATCACATTTTCCTTCGCTGTTTCGGTAACCGTAATCATCTCACTTCTCCTTTGTTGACCAGTTAAAATCCAACCCGGCATAAAACATACTGTTAATTCATTAGTTACTACTTATTATGCCCTACAGAAGAACCCAAGTTCAACAAAGATTTCAAAAAAGACTTTTCCTTGCCAGAGTTCAAAGCGGCAAAAAAGTCTCCGACCGGAATGTTATTTCTAAGGTTTTTTGCTTCTTTGCTCTTCCAGATGAAACCTGTGGAGAAAGCGATGGAATACAGGAGCAAAAAGCATGCCGACAACGAGAATAAAGATAATGCCCGAAAAAAGGGCGTAACCTCCGGCAAAGACCTTACCGGCGGTCGAATGGAGTTCATTGACCGGCCCCATGCCCCCCAGGATCATCGAGGCGTTTAAAAAAGCATCCACCCAGGGAAGCCCCTCGATAAAATGGTATCCGAACATTCCCGCCGATAAAGCGGCCGCCACGACAAACATCGCCGCCGCCGCGCTCCTAAAAAGACGCTCGATAAATACGCCAAGAGGGATTAAAGGCTGGCTTCTATGTTCGAATACAGGGAGTATCGTCCCCTTTTTTTTCATATCATGCCTCCAAATAAAAGGATACCCTAAATCTTCAAATAAAATCTCTCCAGGCGGAATTGCCGGGTATGAAGCTATGACGGGAGAGAGG
>JACQBY010000032.1 GCA_016201875.1 Nitrospirota bacterium | reverse complement strand
GCATGCGTCTCAGGGTCTTTTTCAAATAAATCGAGAACGTCGATGAAGTTTGTTCCGTTGACCGGGTCTCCGCCGATACCGACGCAGGTGCTCTGCCCGAGACCCCGTTGGGTTAATTGCCAGACCGCTTCATAAGTAAGCGTACCGCTTCTGGAAACCACTCCAACGTGACCTTTTTTATGGATAAAACCGGGCATGATTCCGATCTTGCACTCTTCTGGCGTAATGATGCCTGGACAATTCGGGCCGATCAGCCGGCTTTTCTTACCGTCAAGGTAGCGCTTCACTTTGACCATATCGTTAACAGGAATTCCTTCAGTAATACAAATAATTAGAGGAATTTCTGAATCTGCGGCTTCAAGTATTGCGTCAGCCGCGAATGGGGGTGGAACAAAGATCATCGAAACGTTTGGACCGACTTCTTTAACCGATTCTCTTACCGAATTAAAGATCGGAATCCCTTCGAGGTTTGTTCCCCCTTTTCCCGGGGTGACCCCTCCGACAACCCTGGTTCCATATTCCTTGCAGGCCAGGGCATGAAAGGAACCTTCCTTCCCCGTAATCCCCTGAACGATGATTTTCGTATTTTTATTGACCAGTATGCTCATGCTCGTAAAAAGTCGTCATTCCCGCGAAAGCGGGAATCTAGGGAGCACATAACTACTTGAAAAACTGGATTCCCGTTTGCACGGGACTGACAGAAAACCGCTTTTTCAGACTTTTTACGAGACCATCAATTCTTATCTCACCATTTTGACGATTTTTTGGGCTCCATCCCAGAGGGTCTCCGCCACTTCCAGTTTCAACCCCGATTTCCTTAACAAATCCCTTGCTTCGGGCGCATTGGTTCCATCTAAACGGACCACCAGAGGGACTTTTAACTCGACCTCTTTCGCCGCTTCGATAATCCCGAGGGCAATCCTTTCACACCGGACGATTCCTCCGAAAATATTGACAAAAATCCCTTTCACATTGGGATCGGCCAGAAGGATCTGAAAGGCATGATTCACCGTCTCCTTTGAGGCCCCGCCGCCGACATCCAAAAAGTTGGCCGGTTCATCCCCCGCCAGCTTGATTACATCCATCGTCGCCATCGCCAGACCGGCTCCGTTGACCATACAGCCGATGCTCCCGTTCAGCTTCACATAATTAAGGCCATATTGCGACGCTCTAATCTCAAGGGGCGCTTCTTCATCAAGATCTCGCATCGCTTTTAAATCCTCATGCCGGAAAATTCCATTATCATCAATTAAGACTTTTCCATCGAGCGCGACCAGTTTCTTCTCCCTGGTGGTTACCAGAGGGTTAATTTCAACCATGCTTAAATCTTTTTCCATGAAAAGGCGGTAAAGATTCTGCAGGAGGGAGACAAACTGTGACACGATCTCTTTTTCCATCACCATCTGAAAAGCAACAGACCTCCCGTAAAAAGGGAAACAGCCCACAGCGGGATCAATCACCTGCCGGATAATTTTTTCCGGGTGTTTTTCGGCCACCTCTTCGATATCCATCCCCCCTTCGGTACTCGCCATGATCACCGGCCAGCCGGTTGCCCGGTCGACGAGAATACTCAGGTAAAACTCTTTATCAATGTTTGCCCCTTCTTCAATCAGAAGTTTTTTAACCTCTCGCCCCTCGGGACCGGTCTGATGGGTTACTAAAACCTTTCCTAGAATATTACCTGCCAAAGCTTTGATTTCACTTCTATTTTTTGTTATCTTGACCCCTCCGGCTTTTCCTCTTCCTCCGGCATGAATCTGGGCTTTGACCACAAAGACAGGTCCGTTCAACCCATCGGTGGCAATGGCCACCGCTTCTTCAACCGAGAAAGCCGGTTTTCCATGCGGAACCGGTATATGAAATTCTGAAAAAAGTTTTTTTGCCTGATATTCATGTATATTCATGTTTTTTACCCTTAAACATTATTAAGCGCTTTTTTTTGTGACTTCTTCTTTGCGGACATAATCGGGGAATAAAATCGGAGACGTTTTACCGGGGTGTATGGAGGCCTTTTCAAGCTCCTGATTAAACCGGTCTAAATGCTCGAGTGTCAAATTGCCCGGTTCAGCCATCTTTGCCCTTGCAGAAGCAGCTTTTCCGGCTCGTCTTCCGTAAACAATAATATCGAGGAGAGAATTCCCCATTAAACGGTTTCTCCCATGAATCCCTCCGGATGCTTCACCGGCAACAAAAAGGTTCTTGATCTCCGACTCGCCATCGACATTTATTTTCACCCCCCCGTTCTGGTAGTGGAGCGTCGGGTAGATCAAAATCGGTTCTTTACGGACATCCATCTGGAACCGGGAGAATTGACGGATCATATTCGGAAAATGGTGGTCGAGGTAGTCGGGGCCATTTTTGAGATTGACCATCGGAAAGTCGAGCCAGACCCCTTTTTTTCCGGATGGGGTCTCTACGCCCCGTCCCTCTGCGCATTCTTTGATAATCGACGCCGCGACAAAATCTCTGGTTTCGAGTTCATAGACAAACCTCGCTCCTGACCGGTTGACCAGTTGAGCCCCGGCTCCGCGGATCGCCTCGGTCACCAGTATCCCCGCCATCTGCTCCGGAAAGGCTACCCCGGTCGGGTGATATTGAAAGGTGTCGGCCATCGTTAAACTTGCCCCCATCCGGCAGGCAAGAGGAAGCCCGTCCGCGGTCGCCCCAAAATGATTAGAGGTCGGAAATCCCTGTATATGGAGCCTCCCGCTCCCTCCCGTGGCGAGGATCACTGTTTTGGCCTGAACAACAATCCACTGATGGGCATCCAGGTTTTTAAGAACCGCCCCGGTACAGGCCCCCCTCCCGTCTGAAAGAAGCTCAACGGCGGGGGAAAACTCTAAAATCCTGATCCCTTCATTTAAGACGGCGTCTTTTAAGGTCCTCATCAATTCAAGGCCGGTATAATCTTTACAGGTCAGAAGGCGCGGACGGCTGGTACCCCCTCCGCTTTTTAATTTGAGGTTCCCTTCTTCATCGCGATCAAATGAAATTCCAAGGCCAAGGAGCCACTGCGCCGCGGAAGGGCCTTCTTCGACCAGGGTCTTGAGTAAAAGAGGGTCGTTTTTAAAGTGTCCCCCTTTCATCGTATCTTTAAAATGAGTAATGGGGGAATCGTCTTTGCCCGCCGCCACCTGCATTCCCCCTTCGGCCATCACGGTGTTGGAATCTCCAAAACGGAGCTTGGTGGCGATCATCACATCGGCGCCCGCTTCTTTAGCCGCCAGAGCCGCCGCCGCGCCCGCTCCCCCGCCGCCGATGATGAGGATATCGGTTGAATGAGCTGGTTTTAAAGAGAGTTCTTCCTTGAATAAAGGGCTTTTGGATTCGAGAAGATCCGCGATTTCATGAACGGTCCTTTCACCCTTATTTGGACCGATTCGAATAGGACGATACCCTTCGGCATGATAATCGGGATGAAAAAGACGGACAATTTTGTCTTTTTCATCCTGCGATGCCTGAGGAAATGTCTGATCTTTTCTCTGTTCCCTGTTGGCGGCAACAAGTTCTTTAGAAGTTTCAAGTTTATTCATAAATTCTGATCACTCTTCCTACCTGTGGATCGCCAGACCGGACCGGCGGCAAATTCCCGGGCCCAGTCGCTTTCGCTATAATTTAATAAACGTTTCATTTCAGCTTCATAATATCCGGACCTGATCTCTTCGACCCTTTCTTCAAGCCAGGCCGTTTTAGGGGTCAGGTAAAAGCTCGTTACTTTCCGGCTGTAAAGGCCGACCAGATGGGGGAGAACATGCGCCTCGCAGACCGTGGCACAGAGTCCGCACATCACGCAATTTAAAAAGAGGCCCGAAACCTTTTTAAAATCTGAGTTTATCGCCTCTTTCACCCCTTGCATGACATCGATCTCCTGAGGGCAGACCGCCGTACAAGCCCCGCAGGCCACGCACCGCCGGGTTGCTGAAAGGGTTTCGTTAAAATGGTTTTTCAATAAGGGAATATCCATTGCTTTTTTGGGGTCAAGAGAGGTCTTGTAGGGGACTGCCCGTTTCACATCGGCCGCGAACAGATTAAAGCTCATCCCATCGACCACCTGGGTCTGACAGCCGAGCGCCGTCTTCACCGGAGATCCGTGGAGTTGATACGTCAGGGTACATGCCCCGCAAACACCCCCCAGACAGCCGATGCCATGCGTCAGGTCGATCCCGCAATACCACATTGCTTGAATGGCGTTTAACCCCTCCGGAACCTCGCAGGGCTTTCCGGCGATTGTTGTATGAACCATAGGGATGACCACGTTTATTTGGAAAGGCAAAACTGGTTCAAGCCCTTCTCGTCCAATCAATGGGGCTTGCGTCGCCCCCTCCACCGGCAAAGCCGGATGGAACCTCCCCCTCTCGCTCGCTTTGCTCGCTGGATATCCACTTACCGATGGCATTCCAGTCTGACTGGTATTTTCCGGCCTGAATTTCGGAGAGTCTTGCCGTCAGATTGGGAGTTTTTTTATCATAAAAGTAATTAAAGGTCCGGCGGGCGTATAAAAAAACCAGATTGGGAGCGATATCGGCGATACAGACAGGAATGCAGAGGTTGCACATCACACAATTCAAGGTCTCGTCGCGAACCTGCTTGAATTCTCCAAAAACCGCCCTCCAGACATTCCCTCTCACATCGATCCCCTGCGGGCAGGCTTCGGTGCAGGTATTGCAATTTCTGCAGAGGGCCGCTTCAGGATAATATTTCACCAGTTCCTGTTTCGGGTCTTTGATCTCTTCGAGATGATAGGTCGCTTTGCTCGATGGAATATGAGGGGCGAACGAAAAAGACATCCCTTCTTCAACGACCAGCTGACAGGCCAGCCCATATTTTAATTCATAGTGTCCCCGGATCCGGTAGATGACGGAGCAGGCGCCGCAAACCCCTCCCAGACAGCCGATGCCGCGGGTCAGGGTCTGTCCGGTGTACCAGACCGCCTTGACGGCGGTCAATCCGGCAGGAACCTGATATTGGGTCCCGCTGATCTCTACCTGAACCATAGGGTTCTTGTTTTGGGTCTGCTCTTTCATTTCCTCTTTTTTCATTTATAACGGGGGAACCTCTCTCTTTTTGGGAGTGGCATAATTCACCAGATAGTCAAACAATCTGATCAGGCGGCTTCCCTGGCGTTTTTGGTCAACCCAGTGGCCGATCATCCCGATGGTCCGGGAAAGGATGAAAAATCCGTTCAGACTGTCAACGGGGAACCCCAGATCGACCAAAATGGCCGCCATGGCGCCATCCACGTTTAAAATCAACGTGTCTTTCTTTACGGTGGTCACTTTCTCGACTTCGAGAGCAAAATCGAGGCAGGGGGTCGAAATCGAAAGGGACTTCACATACCCCACCAACTCTTTGACCCTTTTATCCGGAGTCCGCAGGCTTTTCACCCGATGCCCGATCCCCGGGACAGGCCCGACATTGGTTTTCATATAAGTTAAAAATTCGTCCACGGACAGTTTTTTTTCAACCGCGTATTTAAACCACTTGCCGGCATCGGTGACAGCGCCTCCAAACCGGGGGCCGATCATCAGCATTCCGGCGGCGACAGATTGCGCCATCGGAATTCCCGCGCAGGCGGCAACAATCGTTCCCATCGCTCCGCTAACACACGGGCCATGGTCGGCCGAAAGCATAATAATCCGCTTGATCACTTCGGCCTCGTTTTTGGTAATCAATTTTTTGTTCCAGAGCAGTCCGATCACATGGGGGATCTGATACCCCTTATTAATCAACTCAGACGCCGCATAACCCTCATACAGAGGTTCATCTCCCCGGTCATCCGAAATCGTCGACTTGAAGAGAGGCTCAACCATCACCTCGCCGTCTTTTAACGCCTGCTGAACGGTTTTTGGGAGTTTCGGCAGGGTCTGAACATCGATGGTGAGAGCCGGCTTGACCTCTCCCCTGGAAAGAAGCTCTTCATAAACCTGCTTGATCTCCGGGCCCAGGGCTCCAAACGTCGCGGGGACAATCGCTCCCGCTTTACGGAGGAGTTCTGCCTTATGGCGGGCGGAACCTTCGCCATGCAGGCCTTCTTTGGCTCCCGCATGACCGAATTTCATCCCTTTTGGGAGCGTCTCCTGGCAAAAACCTGAAATCACAGCCATCAGCTGGATCCGCCGCTTTTTTGCGCCGAACCATTCGGCCGCTTTTTCTTCGAGATCTCCTCCCATTTCTCCGACGATAATCACCACCTTGGTTTTTGGGTCTTTTTCAAACATTTCAAGATAGGTCACAAAGTCAGATCCGGGGTAAGCATCGCCGCCGATACCGACTGCCGTGGTAATCCCGTCGGCAAACTGGCTGACGATCCAGATAATTTCGTTGGAAAGCCCGCCCGATTTTGTCAGCACGCCGAACGAACCCGAATGGTAAAGCTTGCTCAGAATTAAATTGTCGTAAGCTCCTCCGATCACCCCTAAACGGCATTCACCGGCAGAGATAATACCGATTGCCGAAGGCCCGTTAAACACTTTTCCGAGTTTTTTGGCCTCTTTGGTCAGAAGCTTGGCGTCTTTTTCAGGCACCCCTTCGGTAATCATGGAGATGAGTTGGATACCGGGCTCTTTTAACGCTTCCATCGCCGCGTTATAGGCGCGGTCGGGCCCGACATAAATGAGGCTCGTGTTAATCCCCGAATGGTTTTTTACCGCTTCGCCGAGCGTTCGATAGACAGGAACAGAAATGAGCTCGCTTCCATAAGGAATTTCATAGGTTTTTCCTGTATCGGGGGGAAAAACAAAAGCAAGAACATTTAACGGTAATTTATTCAACTGACAGAATTCAGCCATTTTTTTGGCGGCATTGACCCCTGCGGGCCCGCCCTGAATGACAACTCTTGTATTTTTATTTGCGAGAATAGCCATTTTTTAATTTCCTTCTTTTAGAGCAAAGTCGACAATATCGGTTAATGGGGTATTGCGGTCATAAACATGAATGTCAAATCCTTCCTGTGAAAGCGCGCGCATCGCGTCAAGACCCTCTTTTTCAAACGGCCCGCCGCGCCGGACCCAGATTTTCACCCCGTCTAATTTCCCTTCGCTCCTGGCTTTTCTAAATCCCTGAATAATTCCCGCAAAGGTTTTTTTTACATTGGTAAAATTGGCAATCGCTCCGCCCACAATAATATGTTCGATATTGGGAAGCGAGCAGACTTTATCGGTCAGAGCGCTGACCGCCCAGTCTGGCGGATCGCCGGAGTATTCGGCGTAATTGGCAGGTTTTCCTCCCAGGGACACCACCGCATCGGTATAAAATACGGAAGCGCCGCCTCCAGCCGGAAGAAGAGCGATATTTCCTCCGGGAATTTCAATAAACTTGACCGACCCTTTGACCCGGGCATCGATCTCTAAAATGCTCCGCTCATCTTCGGTATAGGGCCTTCCGAATTCCGAAGCAAAAGTAAAATTCCAATCGGGATGCCGGTACCGGGCATCTCCGTCAACCAGCGTCACCGAGTCGAGAGCGACCAGTTCCCCGGTCCCTTCTCTGATCACCAAAGGGTTGATTTCAAGGTAATTGCCATCTTCGGCTTCGTAGCACTGGTGCAATTTAAGGGCGAACTGCGCCACCTGATTGACAAGGGCCCCTTTAAAACCCGCGTCGGATGCCAGCTTTTCAAGCATTTTTAATCCGGGGGTTTCACCGATCTCAACAAACATCTTCCGGATCCGGTCCCAGTTGGATTCGACTTCGATCCCGCCGAAATCAGCCAACAGAATTTCGCATCCCTCGCGGACAGATTTCACCGCAATATAATACTCCTCTTTATGAACGACCATCTCGGAAATAATGACCTGTGAAACCACCAGCCCCCCGCCGACCGATTT
>JACQBY010000199.1 GCA_016201875.1 Nitrospirota bacterium | reverse complement strand
CGCCCGATTTGGGCAAAAAAAAACCCATTCCCTTTTTTAAGGAAACAGGCTGCGCTGAAAAATAGATGAAATGATATACCGTTTGTTCATCCAGGCAGCCCAACCGGCATGCTCTTCACGAAACAACCGCATGAAGGCGAAGCCTTGAAGCTTTGTGTCCCAACCTTTCGATTGGTTTACTCTTTTCTAGACTATCTTTAAATGATAGCAGAGTTTTTTTATCTGTCAAGGGACGAAATTCAAAACTTTTAAAATCCCATCTATCTGTAAAAACTTCCAGATGGAGTTTTTTTCTTTTCCCCTTTTCCTTGATACCGCTTCAAGTGCCTTTCGATCTCTCTGAGCACATCCTTAAGCTCTTTTTCCGCTGTGGATAACTCGGAGAGAATCCTCCTCGAAAGTTCTTTCCGATCTTGGGTCGCAAATTTCCAGGAGGGATCATTCCGGGCAACCATCATTTTTTCCTTCTTTATCTTTTGGGTCTGAGCCACCAGAAATTGAGAAAATCGATTCAGATTAGAGATCCCTACGGATAAGGCATTAGGATCGGCCATCAACTGAATCGATATCCAGAGCATCTCCAAAGTCTCTAAATCCTTTGCCTTATAGGCCTCTACAACCTCGGACCAGAGCTCCCGGGCTGACGCATTCGATTCCAGACCTGTATCCGGATGAAGGATTCGAACCATCTGCCGATATAGATTTTTAATCTTTTGTTCATTTTCCAGTTTTTGAACCCGAATAACGTCCGAATCTTTCTGCGGGCGGCCTTTTGGTCTTTTATTCTCAGGGATGCCTCCCCCCTCCCAGCTTGATGCAAATTCCTTTACGATTTTTTCAAAATATGCTTCTTCGTTAAAATCTTCTTCCGGGTCTTCACCGAAGCCCAAATCAAGTTGTTCGTCGTCAAGATCGAGGGGATCTTTCTCATTTTTTTCATCTTCGAATTCCTGATTTGCCACTTGATAGGCCATCCGCGGAGAGAGGTACTCTTCATCGATTAACTCGTCAATGCGCTCCAGGAGGTCTGCTTTTTCGGCGACTTGATCCTTTAGACCTTGAATGGTTTCAATTTTCCCCCCGGCGATGCCGGCCATCCAGCTGTTGTACGCTGGGCGGACCACGGTCAGATGATGAAACAATTCTTGCCTGTTTTTTAGAAAACTGCTCTGGGCAGTTTTGAACCTGGAAAGCGCCTTCTTTCGAATCGGTTTTTGATCGATCACGAGAAGGGCTTTTACGCCGGCACTTCCGGGTGGAGCTTTTCTATGGCCTTTTTTTGAATTTAGCGGCTTCATTTCGAGAAGAGAATAATAGATTCCTCAGGAAAAAAACAGGATAAAATACTTGAGAGACATTTTAGATCTCGATAACAATAGAGGGTTGGGTCAATCTTTAAAACGCGTAAAGGGATGCCCTTTTATTATATGAAGGTTCATTTTCCGTCTTCTTCGTCTCAATCCATATATTGCGGCGGACTCTCACCGACACGCTTGACGACCTTCGGATACCTCCCGCGCGGCACAACCTGTTCGATGGCAATCACGTTGATCTGGTGCCACCAGTCGTCCCCGAAATCGAACCAGTAGCCAAAAGGGTCGCCGACCTTCAACGGAAGCGAACCGATCGCTGTACACGACGCGTCCCCGGCCGGCCTGTCGTCGAAAAAGGGATTGTCCATCCCCATGGACGGCATATACCTCAGGGCCTTCGGGTCCATCGGTTCCTTGCCCCCAATCTGATATTCATACAGGTGCTCATCTTCGCGGTCGAAGGCCCCGAAGATTGCATAATGAAGATCCTCCAGGGTCTGGTCGCCGCGGATCTGAATCGTCCTGGAAACCACTCTGTTCTTCCTGACAAACTTACCGGCCATAGGCCCGCTGATGAGGAAGACCTCAACGGTGTAAAGCCCTCCGTCTCTTCCACGGCCCATGGATATTCCGGGAAGCGTTGCAGCCGGTCGCCGCTTCATTTTAAGAGCATCTCCTTGATCCGTTCCACGATCAACACATCTTCTGCACCTTCTATCGGGGACTCCATAATCGCTCCTGCTGTTCGGAGCAACTCAAATTCCCCGTCAGTGCAAACATGCCCGAGAGGACCCACCCGATGGAGGTTTTCCAAATACCCGCGAATTTCATTCGGTTCAAAAACACATTTTATTTCGGCCACAAAGAGCGGTATCTCTGCTGCAAAATCAGGATCGTCCCGGGAGGCCCGGACAAAGCTGATGAGCTTCTCGCCGATAAGGTAGCCAAGGGCCTTCGTGGTTCCAAAACGTTCCTTGATCCCCTCTGCGGCATCGCACTGGTCAATCCATATCTTATGATACTCTTCCATTTTCGCTCTTTCCCTTTTTACGCTTAAACTTTTTAAAGTTGTCCCTGAGTTAATCATCCAGGATTCCCCCGAGCCCGAGGTTGTCGACAATTAAGGTTTAAGCTTTTTTCAATTTATCCATCATTTTCCTGATCTGGGTTAAATGTCTTTCGCTGTATATTCTCCAGTTTCTCCAATCCCGGCGGATCTTGGATATCAGGCCCTCTTTTTCCCATCGAAACAGAGTATCTTTGGAAATATCAAACATCCGGCAGATATCCACCGTTTGAAACGTTTTATGATTGGCTTTTTTGATTTTTTTTCCAAAATCCTTTTCCCCTTTTTAAAGAGTCAGACGCGAAATCCGGGCCAAGCGGATGTGATCCGTTGTCATTAGGCGACTTTAATCTCCCCGGATTGGATGAGCCAGCCGCAAAAGCTTCAAGAATATTCGCAAAGGGATGGAAGCGGGAACACTGTCGGCCTAACTCGCTTAACCCTTCCGGAGTGGCGTATCCATTGTTTTGTAGAATCCTGAAAATCACGAAATTGAAACGGATTGGCCATCCCTCATCCTATCAATATTTCTAACAACCCGGCAAAACAACCCGTATAATAATACCTATTCATTTTCTCTTTTATTGTCGCGACAGTGTCGCCACAATTGGAACCTTGTCATAAAATGGTTCTTAAGAAAAGACCGGGTTAAACTTCATTATTTCTTTCCTAAAACAGCATCTTTACAGGCTTTTCCGATCCGGAACTTTAAGACTCTCTTTGCAGGGATCTTGATCGCTTCGCCGGTTGCGGGGTTTCTGCCCATCCTGGCTTTCCGGTTAACCAAAACCAGTTTCCCCAGACCGGGAACCGTAAAGGCGTTCTTGGCCTCCTTGTACGCCAGTTCCGTGATGGCTTCCAGCGTTTCGCCGACTTTTTTCTTCGGCAATTCGAGCTTTCCCGCAAGATGATTGATAATGGCTGAT
>JACQBY010000200.1 GCA_016201875.1 Nitrospirota bacterium | reverse complement strand
GAAGGGGGCCGGACAGTCGGCGCCGGAGTCATCTCCGAAGTCACAACCTAAAAAACAATAAAAGGATAAAGCGAAGCATCCGGCTTTGCCGGTGCGTAGCGCGGGGCTTGGGGGCATTGAGTGTATTTTACGAAGGCCCCCAAATCTAAAGAATTGAAAAAGGAAGAATCAGAGTGATTACTCAGCAGAAAATAAGAATTCGTTTAAAGGCTTATGATTACAGGATATTGGATCAATCGTTGCTCGATATTGTTGACACGGCCAAAAGAACGGGAGCCAGAATTTCAGGACCGATCCCTTTGCCGACAAAAATCAATAAATTTACAGTCCTCAGGTCTCCGCATGTCGATAAAAAATCGAGGGAGCAGTTTGAGATCAGGACTCATAAAAGGTTATTGGATATTTTAAATCCAACGCAGGATACGGTAGATGCTTTAATGAAGCTCAATCTTGCCGCCGGCGTTGATGTGGAAATTAAATTATAAAAGGATGGATGGCATGATGAACGGAATGCTGGGCCAAAAACTTGGAATGACTCAATTTTATAATGATAAGGGTAAACTGATCCCTGTCACTATTATACAGGTGGGCCCCTGCAAGGTCATTCAGATCAAGAGTCTTGAAAAAGAGGGCTATGGCGCCGTCCAGATCGCCTTTGAAGAAAAGAAAAAGAAAAATGTCAACAAACCGTTAACCGGTCATTTTGGCGCAGTGAAAAGTGATCCTTACCGGTTTCTAAAGGAATTCAAAGGGGATCTTTCCGATGTGACCCTGGGGCAGATTGTTTATGCCGACCTTTTTGCTAAAGGTGAAAAAATTGATGTCCAGGGGACATCAAAGGGAAAAGGTTTCCAGGGTGTTATGAAGAGACATCATTTTGCGGGAGGTCCTGCCACCCATGGTTCGATGTTTCACCGGGCGCCAGGATCGATTGGGGCCAGTTCGTTCCCTTCCCGTGTCTGGAAAAACATGAAGATGGGCGGTCACATGGGAGACAGGACGGTGACGATCCAATCCTTAGAAGTGATTGAAGTCCGTAAAGAGGAAAATATATTGTTTGTGAAGGGGGCTGTTCCCGGAGCAACCGGAAGCCTTCTTGTTTTAAAAAAAGGAATTAAAACGACGAAAACTACCAAAAAGGTGAAATAGCGTGGAAATACCGGTTATTAATTTAAAGAATGAAAAAAAAGGGACTGTGGCGCTTGACCCCCGCATTTTTGACCTTCCGGTCAACAAGGGGCTGATCCATGAAGTGGTGGTCATGCAGCAGGCCTGTATGAGACAGGGAACGGCATCTACCAAGACCAAAGGTTTTGTCAGCGGAGGGGGTAAGAAGCCCTGGAAGCAAAAAGGGACCGGGCGCGCAAGGGCCGGGTCTATCCGCTCTCCTCTCTGGAGAGGCGGGGGAACCACCTTTGGGCCGACACCGCGGGACTATTCCTATACCATCCCTAAAAAAAAGGTGAGACTGGCTCTTTGTTGCCTGCTGGCTGAAAAAGCGAGAGATGGAGAGATTAAGGTTTTAGAAAATTGGGAAGGTGTTGATTCAAAAACCAAAACTTTTTCACAAATTCTTGACCGGTTAAATCTCGATGCCACGACCCTGATTGTGGATGGGGTTGAAAATGAGAACCTCGCACGCTCTTCTGCCAATGTGTCGAGGGTCACTCTGCTCAAACCTGAAGGATTAAATGTTTTGGATCTCATCGGTCATCATCATCTGGTGGTAACGCAACAGAGTTTAAATAAAATAGTCGAGGTCTGGACAAAATGAAAGATTCTTTTGATATCATCGTAAAACCTCTTCTGACTGAAAAGAGCAATCAATTGCGGGAAACCCGGAATCAGGTTGCTTTTAAAGTGAGAAAAGACGCTAATAAAATTGAGATAAAAAAAGCGGTAGAAGACGCTCTTAAGGTGAAAGTCGCGTCTGTGAATGTGATGCGGGTTCAGGGGAAGATAAAGCGTTTAGGGAAATTTGAAGGGAAAACATCTGACTGGAAGAAGGCGATTGTCACGCTTAAACCCGGCGAAAAAATAAGTATTTTTGAGGGGCTGTAAATGGGAATTAAACAATTTAAACCGACCTCTCCGTCAAGAAGGTCGATGACCGGTTCAACTTTTGAAGAATTATCAAAAGTAAAACCTCAAAAAAGGCTGTTAGAGAGAATCGCTCCGAGCGGCGGGCGGAATAACCGGGGAAAGATGACCTGCCGTCATCTGGGCGGCGGACACAAACGGATGTACCGGTTGATTGACTTCAAACGGAACAAATGGAATATTCCGGCGAAAGTCGCCTCGATAGAGTATGATCCTAACAGGTCTGCGAGGATTGCTCTTCTCCATTATCAGGATGGGGAAAAAAGATACATTCTCGCTCCGGTGGGTCTGCAGGTAGGAACGATGGTGATCTCCGGCCAGGAGAATATCGATATTAAGCCTGGAAATGCGATGCCTTTGAAAATGATTCCCCTTGGAAGTCTGATTCATAATATCGAATTAAAAATCGGTAAAGGCGGACAGCTGGTCAGAAGCGCCGGAGGATCGGCGCAATTAATGGCCAAAGAGGGAAAATACGCCCAGGTCCGGCTTGGTTCAGGGGAGGTTCGGCTGGTTCAGGCTGAATGTTTTGCGACCATCGGACAGGTGGGGAATATCGAGCATGAAAATGTTGTTATTGGCAAGGCCGGCCGATCGAGATGGATGGGATTCAGGCCAAAGGTCAGGGGAGTTGCGATGAACCCTGTCGATCATCCGCATGGAGGAGGAGAAGGAAAAGCCGGACAGGGGAATCCTCATCCTGTATCTCCATGGGGAGTTCTTGCCAAAGGGTTCAAGACCAGAAAAAGAAAACTGACGAACTCTTTTATCATTAAAAGAAGGAAATAGCAGAAATGCCGAGATCTATTAAGAAAGGCCCGTTTATAGAGGTAAAGCTTTTAAAGCGGATTGAAAAAATGAATACGTCCATGGAAAAGAGGATTATCAAGACATGGGCCAGACGGTCGACGATTGTTCCTGAAATGATCGGGCATACCATTGCCGTTCATAATGGAAGAAAATTTATACCTGTGTATATTTCAGAAAATACCGTCGGACACAAACTGGGAGAATTTGCTCCTACCCGGTTTTTTAAAGGCCACGGAGCGGCAAAAACTGAAAAATCAGCTGCGCTGAAATAAGAAAAGGAAGAAGGAAGAGAAATGGCAGAAGCCAGGGCAATCTTAAGACACGTTCATATTCCACCGAGAAAAGTCCGTCTGATCGTCGATTTAATCAGAGGGCAACGGGTAGAAATGGCGATGAATACGCTTCGTTTTTTACCCCAGCATGCGGCAAAAACTGTTGAAAAATTATTAAAATCTGCCGTTTCCAATGCTGAACAAAAGGAAATGGGCGATGTGGATGATTTATTCGTCAGCGAGGCCTACGTCAATGTCGGGCCGGTGATGAAACGGTTTCAGCCCCGGGCGATGGGCCGGGCCTTTAGAATTCATAAGAGAATGAGCCATATCACGCTGGTTCTTTCGGAACAGACAGAAAAGAAGAAAGAAACTGAAAAAAAGAGCTAGATAAAAATTAAACAAGCTCCGTAAGCCTGGAGGGGAGGAGAGAAAAGTTTGGGACAAAAAGTACACCCCATAGGATTTAGACTGGGATATATCAAAACATGGAGTTCAAAATGGTATGCCGATAAAGACTATGCCAAACTTCTCCATGAAGATTTAAGAATCCGGAAAATTGTCAAGCGGAAGCTCTTCCATGCCGGGGTGTCCCGCGTTGAAATAGACCGTTCGGCGAATCAGGTTAAAATTAATATTTTTACGGCCCGTCCGGGAATTATTATCGGCCGGAAAGGGGCTGAAGTCGATAAG
>JACQBY010000029.1 GCA_016201875.1 Nitrospirota bacterium | reverse complement strand
TCGATCTCTGTTTTGAACAACTTCACCATTTCGATGCAAGGACCGGCGGCGCCGCTGATACCGACGGCGGAATGCTCATCCGCTTTAAATATTTTTTTCATATGACGGTCGGCAATCTGGTGCCCTTCGGTCGCCCGGCGGTCTCCGGCTATGACGACGCCATGGGCGAATTTCAACGCCAGAATGGTTGTCCCGTGAGTAATCTTTAAAGGGGGGGATTCATGGCTCCCCGAAAGGGAGTTTGGGCGGCTTAATAGATGTGGATACTGACTCGTCAGAAACTGGTAAAAACTTGAGCCATGATCGTTAAACCCGAAGTCTTCCACTATTCCCCTCCTTTCTGAACGTAATTCTTAACGAATTCTTCAGCGTTCTCTTCAAGGACGTCATCGATCTTATCCATCAGCTTATCAAGGTCTTCCTTGATTTTTTCCCCCTTTTTGGAAATATTGGCGGCAGGAGCGGAAGTTTCCTCCTTCTTCTCAACCTCTTTTTTCTTATCCTGTCTCTTTTCCTGTTTGGCCATTTTGCCCTCACCCCCCTTCTATTTTATTCAGGGGCCTTCGTAACGGCGAAAAGATTTTAAAAAACGAATCTTATGTCCGCTGCGAAAACGCTTCCAAAGCTAGCTTGGAGGCCCCCGAACCCCGCTTTCGCGCTGGCAAAGCCAGTCGCTCAAGTTTTATTTATGAAGCCAGTTTTTCCAGTAATTCCCGGACCGAAAATGAACTGTTAAAAATCTTTTCAACCAGCGCTTTATTCCCTTTAAAAGGATCCATTAACGGAATCCGCTTAATGACCGCATTGCCCGTATCGAATAAAACAGATGTCCAGCTTGCCGCGTAAACCTCTTTGGGAAACTTTCTCAAACACATCCCTCTGAAATAAGCCCTCGTCCCTTCGGGAGGATAATCCATGGCCCGGGTAATTTCTTCATCGGTAATCAGCCGGGTCACAAACCCGTCCCGTTCCATTGCATAATAAAGCCCCTTTTCATGGGAAATATCATGATACTGGAGGTCCATCATCGAAATTCTCGGATCGTCCCAGCCGCACTTTTTTTTCGCCATATAGGATTCCATTAACTCTTTTTTGATCAGCCAGTCGAGCTCTTTTGACAGGAGGGCCGGTTCCTCTTCAAGCTGGTTCAACACCGATTCCCACCTGGCGAGGAGTTCTTTGGAGTATCCCTCCTTTTCATGTTTGAACACTTTTTTTGCTTTTTCCAGATAGACCCTCTGAATGTCGATGGCCGTCAATTCACGTCCGTCGGCCAAACGGTATTTTTTCTTCAGGGTCAGGTCCCTCGACACTTCTTTGATGGCCCGGACCGGATTTTCAAAAGAGATGCCGGAAAGTTCGCCCTCCTCGACAGCCGCAAGGACCAGCAACATCGTCCCCACCTTCAGGTAGGTGCTGATCTCGGACATATTCGAATCTCCCACAATCACATGGAGCCTCCGGTATTTTGAAGAGTCGGCATGGGGCTCGTCGCGGGTATTCATGATCGGCCGCTTCACCATGGTGTTTAAGTCGACCAGGACCTCGAAAAAATCCGCCCGTTGAGAAATCTGATAATCGACGGCGTCGGTATGGTTTTCGCTTCTCGCTTTTCCCGCGCCGGTAAAAATCTGCCGGGTCGCCAGAAAAGGGACTAACTCCGTTAAAAGACGGTCAAACGGAACGCTCCTCTCGACCAGGTAATTCTCGTGGTAGCCGTAGCTGTTCCCTTTTCCGTCGGTATTATTCTTGTACAGGAGGGTCCCGTTGTCTCTCCGGTGTATTCTATTGGAGGTTTCCCGGCAGAGTTCCATGATCCGTTCCCCTGCCTTTTCATAGGCGACGACTTCTCTCGGCGTTAAACATTCGGGCGTCGAAAACTCCGGATGGGCGCCGTCCACATATAATCTTCCGCCGTTAAACATCAGCTTGTTTAACAACCGGTTATATTCGGGGCCGGGGCGCTCCTTTTCCCCCTCGATCTCAAACCCCCGGGCATCGTTCAAAGGGTTCTCGTTTTCATAATCCCATAGAATATGGGTGGCCGGGAGCACGGGACAGGAACCGATGACAAGAATGGAGTTATTGACCGGGTCTGACGAGCCGTCATCCCGGACAACAATCCCATACTCCGTTTCAGTGCCGAAGATTCTTGACTTCATAAATAATGTCCCGTGGTCACCGTTTCGACTTTTCTCGATTCGCTGGCTTTTCCGCCGATCGTCCGGACATGAATGATCTTTTCGCTCTTCCGGGCGGCGATCTTCGCCCAGTCGTCGGGGTTCGTCGTGTTGGGAAGATCTTCATTTTCCTTGAATTCGTCTTTCATCCCCTGGATCAGGTCGTTGAGCTTGATCCCCTTTTCACCGGTTTCGATCAATCGCTTAATCGCGTATTTCTTTCCGCGGGAAATAATCCCTTCGATCATGGCCCCGCTGGAGAAATCTTTAAAGTAAAGGACTTCCTTCTCTCCGTTGGCGTAGGTCACCTCGAGAAACTTGTTCTCTTCGGAAATGCGGTACATAAACTCCACCGCTTCGTCGATTAATCTCTCAACGGTTTGCCAGCGGTCTCCCCCGTTCTTCTGAAGCTCCTCTTCATGATAGGGGAGTTCGGGAATAAGATATTTTTTGAAAATATCTTTTGCCCCTTCTTTCGTCGGACGTTCAATCTTGATTTTAATGTCGAGCCTCCCCGGCCTCAAAATGGCCGGATCGATCAGGTCCTGCCGGTTGCTGGCTCCGATCACAATAACGTTCCGCAGCTTTTCGATTCCGTCGATTTCAGAAAGAAACTGGGGAACGATCGTCGCTTCCATATCTGACGATATCCCCGACCCTCTCGTTCTGAACAACGAATCCATCTCGTCGAAAAAGACAATCACGGGAATGCCGTCCTGCGCCTTTTCCTTCGCCTTTTTAAAAACCTCTCTGATCTGCCGTTCGCTTTCACCTACATATTTATTTAAAAGCTCCGGACCTTTGACATGGAGGAAGAAGCTCTTGACCTCCCGTCCGAGTTTCTTTTCCGCTCTTTTGGCAATGGAATGAGCGACCGCCTTGGCAATCAAGGTCTTTCCGCAGCCGGGAGGGCCGTAAAGGAGCACCCCTTTCGGCGGAGTGAGCTTATGATCGGCAAAAAGCTCGGGGTAGAGGTAGGGAAGTTCAACGGCATCCTGTATGGTCTGCAGCTGTTCTTTCAGCCCGCCGATATCTTCGTAAAGCGTGTCCGGCACTTCTTCAAGTACCACTTCTTCCACTTCTGATTTAGGAAGTTTTTCGAGCAGATAACCGGACCTCGTATCGAGCAGCACATGATCGCCCACGCTTAATTTTTCCGTCAACAGCGGCTCGCCAAGCTCGGCGACCCGTTCTTCGTCCGCGTGAAGGGTCACCACGATCCGATGGTTTTCTAAAATATCTTTGATCCGGGCCACTTCTCCCTGGAGCTCAAAACCGCACGCCTCGACCACATTCAGGGCTTCATTTAAAACAAGCTGTTGTCCCTTTTTTAATTCCGAAGCCTTGATTTGAGGATGAAGATTCACTTTCATCTTGCGGCCGGAAACAAAAACATCGGCGGTCCCATCGGTATTGAGAAGAGAAAAAATCCCGTAAGCCGACGGAGGAGCGGTTAATTTTTCAACTTCATTTTTCAGGGCGGCAATCTGCTCCTTTGATTCCTGAATAATGGCAATTAATTTTTCGTTCTGTTTTTGGGCCTGATCCAGATGGATACGGGATAAGTGGACGTGGTGGAGTTCCTCTTCATTCATTCTCAGGCGGGTCTCGAGCCTCTGGATCTCCAGTTCGTACTCTTCAATCCGTTTTTGCGATGCGCCATCATCGCCCGTTAATTGATCAGAAAGTTTTTTGATGGTTGTTTTAAATGGATTGGTTTTGTTTTTTTTCGGGTCTCCCATTAGAACTCCTTACAAAAAGCTCATTGATCTTGCTCATTAAAAACAATGGATTTAAGAAACCTTTCCCACGATTTAATTCTATCACCGAAGTTTCAGTTGGTCAACTTAAGCGCTTTGAATCGTAAGAAGGAACCTTTATTTTTTTGAACTTTTGATCCGGGTTAGAAAGTCGCGGGTGGTTTCTTTAACGGAAGGCGAGGTTAAAATCGCCGAGATCAGGGCGATTCCCGAAGCCCCTGCCTCCATCACTCCGGGGAGATGGCTCAACTGAATTCCCCCTAATGCAAAAACCGGGATTTTAACCTTTTCGACAATGGACTTAAAAAGGACAAGACCGAGCGGCGTTCCTATCTTGCTTTTGGAAGGGGTAAAAAAAATGGGGCCGAGCGTGATAAAGTCGGCGCCCTCCGCTTCGGCAAAAGAGGCCTCTTCAAGGGAATGGCAGGAGGCCCCGATCAACTTGTTTGGACCGATGATCTTTCTGACGGCCGATGGGGGAAGACTGTCCGATCTCAAATGGACTCCGTCTGCCCCGACGCTCAGGCAGACATCGGCACGGTCGTTGATCAACAGAAGGGCTTTGTTTAAAGTCAGTTCGCGGATTTCAAAGGCAAGAGAAAGGAGTTCCCGGACAGGGAGGTCTTTTTCACGGAGCTGAACCGCCCGGACTCCGCCTGCAAGCGCTTCGACGAGAACTTCTTTGAGCGGACGGCCGGCGGTCTGATGCCGGCCGGTAATCAGGTACAAATCGAAATTGATTCTATGCACTATTCATAGGGGCTTGCGTCGCCCTCTCCCTCAGAGCTTGCTTTGGGAGCGGTTTTACAGCGGACATAAGGTTTTTCTGGAACTTCCCCTTTCACGCTCGCCTTGCTCGCTGGCATTTATTCTATCATCCCTTCGATGGGACTGCTCGCCTGGGCATAGAGGCGTTTGGGCATTCTTCCGGAGAGAAAGGCGAGACGGCCCGCTTTGACGGCATAGTTCATCGCTTCCGCCATTAATACAGGCTCTTTTGCAGAAGCGATAGCGGTATTCATCAATACGGCGTCGCACCCCATCTCCATGGCAATCGCCGCATCGGATGCCGTACCGACCCCCGCATCGACAATGATTGGAATTTTTACGGTCTCCATGATGATCCGGATATTAAACGGATTCCTGATCCCGAGCCCCGACCCGATAGGCGCCGCCAGCGGCATGACCGCGGGACAACCGATATCCTCAAGCTTTTTAGCCACGATCGGATCGTCATTGGTGTAGGGGAAGACGATAAACCCTTCTTTGACTAAAATCTTGGCCGCTTCGAGCAGACCGGCCGTATCGGGGAAGAGCGTTCTGGGGTCGCCGATAACTTCCAGCTTCACCATGTCAGAAACCCCCGCGGCCCGGGCGAGTCTTGCCGTCCTGACCGCATCGTCTGCCGTATAACACCCTGCGGTATTCGGGAGAATCTTGTATTCCTTCGGGCTGATATAATCGAGAAGGTTTTCCTTCCCTTTGTCGGTAATATTGACCCGCCTGACCGCCACGGTCACGACATCGGCCCCCGAAGCTTCAATCACTTTTTTGGTCTCTTCGAAATTCTTATATTTTCCGGTGCCGACCCACAATCTCGATTTAAAGTCTATTCCTGCTATGGTAAGCGTCCCGCTCCGATTCATGATTGATTCCCTCCGCCGACGAAATTGATGATTTCAACCTGATCGCCATTTTTTAAAAAATGGGATTGAAACTCTTTTTTATCCAGGATCGCCTGATTCACTTCAACAGCGACCAGATCGGCCACCATGCCGATCTCATGCAACAGTTGAAGAATGTTCATCTCTCCTGAAAATTCCCATTGTTGTCCATTCACAGAGATCTTCACTTTTATCAATTATAAGACGGCTCAAAGAGGGGAGTCAATCTTCATTCCCGGCGGCAGAAAGAGAAGGCTCACCCTTTTTCGCCGGAATGTTTTTCTACAAACTTCTTGATCTCTTCGAGATTTTCTAAAACCAGTTTGGCCTTCTTCAATCCAAACTGGAAAGGAAATTTATCATCAGGACCCTGACTTAAAACGATCATCGGATTCCCCTTGAATTCTGATTCTGTTGCCGGCATAGTGACTCCTTCTTTGATGAATGATTGATAAAATGAAACCCTGTTTTTGATATAGTATTAAAATGAAAATCTCGGTAAAAGTCAAACCCAATTCAAAAACAGCCAAAATCGAGAGAATATCAGAAGAGGCCTTTATCGCCAATGTCAAAGCCTCTCCTCAAGACGGCAAGGCCAATCTCGCCCTGATTGCCCTTCTGGCCGACTATTTTAACGTTCCGAAAAGCCGCATCACCATTATTAGAGGGGCATCGTCAAAACAAAAGCTCATCGAGATATTATAACTTTTTCAAGATGTCTATGATTTGGGAACTCATGACGCCCCAGCTTCCGGAACCGGACTTATTCACGGAAATGAAATCTTTCATCATGAAAACCGATTCGACCCCTTCGATTTCAAAAAGCTGTCTGGCAATAGGCGACTTCTCCGCTTCCGCCTGATTGTTAAACATCTCCATTCCGGCGGGAACAATCGTTTTATTAAAGACAAACTTCATGCTGTTCGGATTGGGAGTGGGTTGCATCCGCAACTGGGTTTCGGACATTTAGAACGCCCCCCGGACCTGATCTTCGGCATGGTAAGAACTCCGGACGAGCGGCCCCGATTCCACATGGGGGATTCCCATCTTTTCGCCCGACGCTTTTAACCGGGTAAATTCTTCAGGAAGATAATAGCGTACAACACTCAGATGTTCTTTTGAAGGCTGAAGGTATTGTCCAATCGTCAGAATATCACACCGGATGGCAACCAGGTCTTCCATGACTTTTTGAATTTCATCGGGGGTTTCTCCCAATCCCACCATGATCCCCGTCTTGGTCCTCAATCCTTTTTTAAAGGACCGTTCCAGCACTTCAAGGGAGCGCTGATATTTTGCCTGGGGCCTCACCCTCCCGTATAACCGGGGGACCGTTTCAAGGTTATGGTTTAATATATCAGGCCTCGCATCCCAGATCTTTTCAAGCGCCTGATGATCCCCTTGAAAGTCAGGGATTAAAACCTCGATCGTGCAAGACGGGTTCTGAGCTCTCACCTCTTCAACGGTCTTTGCAAAGAGAGCCGCTCCCCCGTCTTCAAGTTCATCGCGGTTCACCGAAGTAATCACCGCATGATTTAACCCGAGGCTTTTCACCGCCTCCCCGACTCTCCGCGGCTCATCCCGATCAAGCAGTTCCGGCTTTCCGGTGGCCACCGCGCAAAACCCGCAGCTCCGGGTGCAAATCTCCCCTAGAATCATGAAGGTGGCGGTCCCCCGGTTCCAGCATTCCCACTGATTCGGGCACCGGGCCTCTTCACAAACGGTATGAAGGTTCAGCTCTTTGACCAGGCCTCGCATCGTCTGGAATCGGGGACCGGTCTCAAACTTTACCTTAAACCAGACCGGAAGCCGCTTCCGTTGTTCGAATGGTTTTTCAGATGTTTCCATTACTTTCCCTTCCAGATATGAATCGCTTTTCCAAAGACATCTTCCGCGGCTTCCATAATCGCCTCTGAAAGGGTCGGATGAGGATGAATCGACCGCGCGATCTCTCCGGCTGTCGATTCAAGCCTTTTTGCCAGCGTAAGTTCCGCAATATGTTCAGTGGCGTCGGCGCTGATCAGATGCGCCCCTAACAGCTCTTCTGTCTCTGCGTCTATCACCAGTTTGACAAACCCTTCTGTTTCTCCCGTCGCAATCGCCTTTCCGTTGGCTTTATAGGGAAACTTCCCGATCCTGATCTTTAACCCCTTTTCAAGCGCCGCTTTTTCGGTATAGCCGATGCTCGCGACCTGCGGATGGCAATAGGTGCAATTGGGAACCGAGAGATAATCGATGGGAGAAGGATCTTCCCCGGAAATTTTTTCGACAGCCACCATCGCTTCGGCCATGGCCGTATGGGCCAGAAGCGCTTTCCCGGCCACATCCCCAATGGCATAGATGCCGGGAACCGACGTCTGCATCAAGGGGTCAACCTGTATAAAACCCCTCTCCACCTTGACCCCTGTTTCTTCCAAACCGATATTTTCTGAATTCGGAGACCTCCCTGCGGCCATGAGAATCTTCTCAAACGGAAGAGCCTCTTTTTTGGTTTTAGAAGCCAGCTCCACCCGGTACGCCCCGTTTTCTTTTTTGATCCCCTCTATTTTGCAGGAGGTTTTCACTTCAATCTTCTGCTTTAAAAAGGCTCTTTTCAGAAGCTCTGAAACTTCTTCATCCTCTTTTGGAAGCAAACTCGACCCCGACCGCTCCCCCGCCGACAATCAACAGGGTTCCGGGAAGGGAGGTCAATAATAAAGCCTCATCGCTCCCGATAATCCCCTCTCTGTCGATCTCAATTCCCGGGAGCGATTTGACTCTCGACCCGGTGGCAATCAGAATATTTTTTGTTTTGACCTCTTTCTTCCCCGATGGGGTATCGACCAGGATGACACCGGCTTCTTTAATAACGCCTCTCCCCCGGATGACCTCCACTTGATGTTTCTTCAATAAAAACTCAACCCCTTGAGTCAGCCTTGAAACCGCCTCTCGGCTCCGGCTTGAGGCCGCCGCATAATCAATCTTTAAAGAACCGACCGTAATCCCGAACTCTTCGGCCCGCCGAAACAGAGAGACCACCTCGGCATTTTTGATCAGCGCCTTGGTCGGGATGCATCCCCGGTTTAAACAAACCCCTCCGATCTGCTCTTTTTCGACCACGGCCACTTTAAGTCCAAGCTGGGCACCCCGGATCGCCGCCACATACCCCCCGGGGCCGGCTCCAAGCACGGCCAGATCATACCTATCCTTGTTGATCTCTGACATCTTCTTTCGCTCGTAATGTCCTGCGAATTTATCGCACCTGCTCTCATTACGCAAGGTTTTTAATTATTTGGAGTAAAGTTCTGCGGTTTTGGCAAGATCAAGAAAAAGCTGGCCTGAATCCTGAACAAGAGGGAGGGGAAAGAGCGCTTTGTCCAAACAGGGGCCTCCGGTGCATTCCCCCGTCTCGGGACGATACGTCGCTCCATGGGTTTTGCAGATCAAGGACTCCTGGTCAACCGTATAAAAATCGTTGGTATCCCAGTCGAGCGTGATTCCCATATGCCTGCATTTATTGACGTAAGCATAATAACCCCCGTTTTCATTGATGACAAAACCTTCCTGTTTTTGACCATCCAGGGTAAAGGAAAACTTAAAAGAGCGGGAAGGGAGAAGTTCTCCGGCAGAAATCAGAAATAAAAGTGTTTTTTCAATAGGCATGGCGGCTATGGCTTAACCCGCAATTTTCGGACTTGTCTTTTCGGTCTTTGAACCGACCGATCCACAGGTCGGACCGACGCAGGGCGCACACTTCCGCACTGTTTTTTACTTTTAATAAAAGAAAAATTTCGGGCATCTTCATGAATCCGGGCAATCTGGGCCATAGAGAGCCTCTGAGTCAGTTTTTCATTCTCCCGGTTCTGGTCGGTCCCCGAAACGGTTGTATTATCGGTACAAATGGCGACCGGAACGCCGGCATCCAGGAACTCAAAAACAGGATGTTCCCCGCCCGCTTTAACCGCTCCCGTCTGATAATTAGAAGTCCAGCAACATTCGACCAGGATTTTATCAGCGGCCAGCCGCTTCATTAACGCCTTATCCTGAACGGCGGAACAGCCATGCCCGATCCGGGTCACGCCCAGATCATCAATCGATTGCCAGATAAACTCCGGACCTTCATCCTCTCCGGCATGGGCGGTAAGTCCAAGCCCTCCCAGCCGGGCAATTTTAAACGCCTCTTGAAACAGCCTGGGGGGGTTTCCTCTTTCGGCTCCCGCAATATCAAAACCGATCACTCCGCTCCGGTCATGAAGATGCTCGGCTTCGGCAATCGCCTGGCGGGCGAGAATTTTGGCGATGTGAGGTCCCTGATGCCTCATGGCAATAATAATGAGACCGGCATCAACGCCAAATTTATCTTTTGCCCGGTTGATCCCCGTTAAAACAGAACTGATGGTCTGCCGGATCGTGAGACCGGCAAAGGTATGAATAATCGGCGAATACCTCAACTCAATGAGTTTAACCCGGTTTTGATAGGCCTGTTCGATAATCGACTCGACCACTCTGGTGATATTTTCATAAAACTGGGTAATCCATTGCGGATAATGGAATTTGTCGAGATATCTTAAAAGCGATCCCCCTTCATCCTCCTGAAGCGTTAACAGCTTTTCCATCTCTCCAAGGGTCTCCACAGGATTTAAACCATGTTTTTTCATCAACTCCCAGGTGACTCCGGCCGGAATAGACCCGTCGACATGCTGGTGAAGCTCCACCTTCTCAATTTCTGAAACCGAATAGCCGCCCTTTGGATGAATCGCCATAATAAAAACCCCTATTTTTTTTATAGATAACCCTCAGTCCGGATCATTTTTAAAGTATAGTGTAAAGATTTTATTACGTCAAAACGAATCTAAAAAGACAACTCTTATTTTTTCTTGCAGAACCCAAAAGTCTCCTGACCCGGTCATCAGGGGCGGTCATTTTTGACTGTCTACGCTTTTGGGTTTTTTTTTGCCCTGTCGACAAGCCGCAGTACGCAGTACGGGTGACCCCTTCTTTCCCTTCTCTGGTATAACCTTTATTCGAACCTCTATCCGGAGGTTAAGAGCTTTTCAGTCCTGGCGGCTTTTGAAAGTTTTTCGTCAAAACAAAAAAAAGTAACCGGCACTGAAAACCAAACCTTGAATTGCAAAGCGGTCGCAAGATGGATCGCGTCAAAAGCGCGGAGACCATGTTTATCAATCAGTTCTCCTGCGGCGTGAGAGATCAGCCTGTTCAATTCAGCCACATGAATTTTCTGCCAATCCTTTTCAAAGGCAAGCCTCATTCGATTATAATATTGCCGGTCATACAACCGTTCCCTGAAGTTTCTTGAAAAAGCGGATAACGTTTCCGCATAGGCAATCAACGAAGTCCCTGCCGTTTCCGCATGTGAGATCTCGTCTCTAACCCGCTCACTCCCCTCTTCCAGAAGATACAATTTGACCAGAGCAGAAGTGTCCAGATAGTAAATCAACGGCGATCCTCGATCACCGTTTTACTCAACCAGGAACCTTTTACTTTTTTCAAACCCGTTTTCAATCCTTGAATCGTTCCCCCTTCTCCCATTCGAATAAGACCTTTGGCCTGGCAAGCCTCTAATTTTTCCTTCAGAGAATCGGATGTCTCTTTTTTTAAAACGGCAACCGTTTTGCCCCGTTCCGTGACGACAATCGTCTCCCCTTTTTTAACTTTTTTTATATATCCGCTCAGGCTGTTTTTGAGCTGACGAATGCCCGCCTGTTTCATAAGACGCCTCCTCCGTTAGTAGGAGCTACATTATAAAGAAATGTAGCTACTTTGTCAAATAACAATCAGCCGGAGTCTCTTGAAGAGATTAAATCGAGGGTTAAAGCGAGGAGTTGACAGGTCTAAATAGTCCTGTTATCGTGTGACCATGTTCTATCAAGATGTATTCAAAGCTTTTGATAAAAGGAAGATAAAATATGTCGTCATAGGAGGAATCGCCATCAACCTTCATGGCGCTCCCCGAATGACATCTGATCTCGATATTCTGGCCGATTTAAATAAAGAAAACCTTTCTCTACTGCTGGAAACATTAAAAGAACTGGGTTATTGTCCAAGGCTTCCTGTTTCTCCCATGGAATTGCTTGATCCAAGAATAAGAGAAGAATGGAAAAAAGAAAAAAATCTCAAGGCGTTCACCTTTTATCATCCGAAAATTCAATATCAGGAGGTGGATTTGCTCCTGGAGTCCCCTTTATCATTTGATGAAATTAATCGAGAAAAAACAATCGTGGAGGCGGAATCAACTCATATTCCAGTCATTTCAATTGAGCATTTGATTGAAATGAAACGAAGAACCGGCCGGGAACAGGATGAGGCCGATGTTCAGGTGCTTGAAAAAATCAGAAAGATCGAATCAAGAGAGAAAAAAAATGGCTGATTTAACCCGCGATTCCATCAAAGGTTACCGATATCATCTGACAGAGGAAGCCATCTTAAAATACAGGAAGTGGTCTATTCAGGACCGTCTGATCTGGCTAGAAGAAGCAAACCGCTTTTTGTTAATCGCTCTTTCAGATCATAAGAAAAAAATCCGGGAGGAACTCCGGAAGGGTATCCTTTAAGACAATGGGTCAGGTCTACTCTTGACTCATGTTTGTAGAATCTTTTTAATTTGCTCATATATATTATTCGTTTTTCCTCCTACCTCTATCTCTTTGCTCATCCTTTGAATAACACTGCTGACAGTACTGTAGTTACCCACTTGATAAATCCGGGCAATCTCCCCAAGCTTCATCCCTCCTAATTTCCGGCAAATCACCATCCCCATACTCCTGGCTTCATTCCTTTTTCCACGATTGCTTTTGATTAGCTCTTCTCTGGTGATTTGATAAACCTTTTGGATGGCCATAAAGCAACGCTCCGGATCGATTCTCATATACGCTCTGCCTTGCGGCATTTCCGGGTCGCTCTTTTTATTTTCTTTTATCTTCTTTTTTGTCCTTTCGATAAACTCCGGTCTGCCCAATACAGCTTTGAGATGTTCCTCTTCATAAAAATGTTTCTCCGGCTCTTCTATTTTGCTTCTCATAAATTCTATAAAGGCTTCTTTTCTTTTGGATTTTGGAAATCGTTCCAGAAGCTCTCCAACTTCCAGCCATGCCGGAACTTTTTTGCCTTCTAATATTCGAACATACTCTTTACCACTACTCCATTGATATTGTTCCGGAAACTGAACCAGACCGGCTTCAACCGGATTATGATGAATGTATCGGGCCACGGCAAGCAGATAGCTTTCTTTATCTACCACAATCGATTTATATCTCCCTCTGAATAATGGTCCATCCCGCCGGTGCACCCGATTATATCGCTGGGTGTAAATGCCATCTAAATGACGCATCACCCGGGATAAGTTTGCTTTGGGCGTTTGGAAGAAAAGATGGTAGTGATTATCCATCAAGCAATAGGCAAATACCCAAATCCCCCACATTTCATGACATTCCCCCAGAAGTTTTATGAATATTTCCCGGTCGGAGTCTCCCTGAAATATCGTTTGATACGATAAGCCACGGTTCATGACATGATAGCAGGCATTTGGATATTCGATTCGTAAGGGCCGGGACATGATTAAAATTTAACATAAAACCCCATATGAGGCAAGAGCAGACTTGACCCCATCCTGTAGTCTTTAAAATTTCATCGGGTTTTTCGGCCTCCAAACAGGATATTCATTTTTATAACGTTCAAAGGGAAATGCAAGACCGGTACTACAAAATTCTATTCGATAAAAAAAATGGAACTATTTGAAAATCATAGATAAATAAAATCAATGGGTTCATTTTTCCTACCTAAAGAAACAGGCAGTGTATCTTAATGGATACCAGGGTCAGATATTATGATGAATGAAAAAACATTTCAAGCCTATCTCGCAAATATTTATTCCAGTTGAACCCTCTTTCCAGCAGAAAATATCCAATAATAAGCGTGGGCGGTTTTTTTCTTTTTTGCCGGGTAGACAAAGCCCCAATCTCATGCTACCCTTTATTTATAAGACTTCTGGAGTCCCCCATGCATCCTCTCCTGGAACAACAGATCAAAAAATATCAGGATCCCGCGATGATCCGGCTCATTAAGGAATACTTTAAAGAAAATGAAGCGGCAAATGTCTACATCCAGATCGTGCAGGAACAAAAGGGAGAGGTCATCATCGATCATGCCGCCATTCGATGCATGGATGTCGAACAAATGGCCGAAGCGTTCCTGAAAACCGGATATGAACACAAAAATGAGCTGATTGAATATCCCGAACAGGGGTGGTGGGCTAAAGTGTACCGGAAGAAAAATCATCCGGCCTTATTTATCGATCAGGATTATCCGGATAAAAAAGGAGCAAACAGCCCCATTACCCCCTGGGTAAGAAAATTCGGAGACAGGGGCCTCCATCATATTGCGGTCCTGGTGAAAAACATTGATCAGACCAAAAAGGCCCTGGAACAAAAAGGGGTCGAATTTTCCGGAGATATTATCGGGGCTCCCAAAACCCGGTTGAGACAAATTTTTACCGCGGCGGAGATCAAAGACGGCGCTCCTTTTACCGTGCTGGAATTAACCGAACGGAACAACTACGAAGGGTTTTATCCCGAACAGGCCGATGGTTTGATGAAATCTTCCACCAAAACCAAATCCCGCTAGCGCGCCCTCTCATCCATCCTCCTCTTAAGTAATGACCTTAACGAAATTACGAGTAATGGCGGCCGTAATTCCCCATATCCGGTAATCCTCATACTGAAAAACATAAAATTCCCTTTTCCGGCCATCCTCGTCCAGGAGAGACTCCTGCCGGCAATTGAATGTTTTCAAAAAAAACGACAGGGGGACGGAAAAGACTCCGGCAAGCTCTTTTTCGCACAGTTTCACCGAAAAGGGATAGGCGATTTTTCCGACAAAGGGAGAAACATTAAATCCGGTAACGGTTTCCAGGTCATCAAGCTCTCCTAAAATCTGAACGGAAGAAGGATCTATTCCGACCTCTTCCCATGTTTCCCGGAGCGCTGTGGAAGCGCCATCCGGATCGCCCGGCTCTCTCATACCGCCGGGAAAGGAGATCTGCCCTTTATGATGCTCGACTTGCTCTGTTCTCCGCGTAAATAAAAGGAAGAGTTCTCCCTCCTTTTCATAGAGGGGCAAAAGAACAGACGCCGGCCTCAGGTGCTGAAGGGAGCCTTTTTTCTTTTCGTAGTTTTTTAACCGGTCTTCAATCAGAGGGACCATATGAAAATTTTATGAAGAAATCGGAGATGTGTCAATCTTTATCCTCGGGGAAAAGGTTTGAATCGGACCATCAAGTAAGTGCGCCCTGCCGGGCGCACCAATAAAAAAAGCCTGTCGAAATAAATCGACAGGCTTTTTTATTAAATTCGGCGCAACGTCCTACTTTCCCACCCCCTCGCGGGGACAGTATCATCGGCCCTGAAGAGCTTAACTTCCGTGTTCGGTATGGGTACGGGTGTTTCCTCTTCGGTAATGCCACCGAAAACTTGCCCTGATTTCCGATAAGGCGTCATTGACTTCGTTCTCGCCATTCAGTCTCCTTCAACGTACCCACTTAGTACGCCTCAGTCGCCTTCATGGCTACGGCCTCGTCACTAACGCCTTCTCAAAAATCAGTAACTTTAATTAATTTTCTGAAAGACAATTTCAAAATACCCTTAGTCAAATTCACCTGATTAACTCGAGATAAATTTTATGGTCAAGCCTCACGGCCAATTAGTACTGGTTAGCTCAAGGCCTTACAGCCATTACACACCCAGCCTATCAACCTTGTAGTCTACAAGGGGCCTTTAGGTGGCTTACACCACGGGATATCTTATCTTAGGGTAGGTTTCCCGCTTAGATGCTTTCAGCGGTTATCCTTTCCCGACATGGCTACTCAGCGCTGCCGTTGGCACGACAA
>JACQBY010000195.1 GCA_016201875.1 Nitrospirota bacterium | reverse complement strand
GGGTCATACTCTAAATTTTTAATTTGCGATTCATTCAGAAAACCGGCAGAAACCAGCTCTTTCAGGGATGGAGGAAGAGCCCCCTGCTGAATCTGATAGGTTTGAACAGCCATTTGAACAGCTGAAAGATCAACAATAGACTGGACGTTTTTTGCTTTTTCAAGCGGCCGGGTGAGCCCTGAAAGGCC
The DNA here is from genome assembly GCA_016201875.1 of Nitrospirota bacterium. Classification (GTDB taxonomy): domain Bacteria; phylum Nitrospirota; class Nitrospiria; order JACQBW01; family JACQBW01; genus JACQBY01. The sequence continues at coordinate 5,284 of JACQBY010000195.1, read as the reverse complement.
CGAGTCTGCGCCAGAATTAGACTGCTTATAGGCTTGAAGGGTCAGATAAACAACCACCGCGCTGACGAGGAGGCTCATTAAGATTCCAACGGCTTTCATTCCGGCGAGGCCTCCTTTTTCCAGCGGACGTTCAGTTTTTTTACCGCCTCGGTTTCGTCTAATCGGCCGACCGGCGTGGTCCATGGGGCCTTTAAAAGAAGTTCGGGGTTCGTCTCCGCTTCTTTGGCAATCGAGAGCATCGCTTCGCAAAAAGCATCGAGGGTCTCTTTCGATTCGGTTTCGGTCGGTTCGACCATCATCGCCTCTTCGACAATCAGAGGGAAATAGACCGTGGGAGGATGGAACCCGTAATCCATCAGCCTTTTACCAATGTCGCGCGCATGGATATCTTTCGATTTGAATTTTTTTGCCGTAAAGACCACCTCATGCATGCAGGGACGGTCCTGGGCCACCTTATAGACAGCATCGAGCCTTTTTCTGACATAATTGGCGTTTAATATCGCCATCTCGCTGATCTTCGCAAGGCCTTGCGCTCCGTTCGACCGGATATAGACATAGGCTCTGACCAGGTTCCCGAAGTTTCCGTAAAACGTGCTGACTTTTCCGATCGATTGGGGGCGGTGATGATTGAGCGTGTAAACATTCCCTTTTTTCTCTATCGTCGGTTTCGGTAAAAAGGGGGCCAGCATGGCTTTAACCCCGACGGCCCCGGCTCCCGGCCCTCCCCCTCCATGAGGGGTTGAAAAGGTTTTATGAAGATTGGCGTGAACCACGTCAAACCCCATGTCGCCCGGACGGACAACGCCCAGAAGCGCATTGAGGTTTGCCCCGTCCATATACATCAGGGCTCCGGCCTGGTGGACCGCTTCCGAAATTTTCAAAATATCTTTTTCAAATAATCCCAGGGTGTTCGGGTTGGTCAGCATCAGGGCGGCGCAGTCCCGGTCGAGATGTTTTTTTAAATCATCCAGATCGATCAATCCCTGGCTGTTTGATTTGATCTCTTCCACGTCGAATCCGGCCAGCCCCGCGCTTGCCGGATTCGTTCCGTGGGCCGAATCGGGAATCAGGACCTTATGCCGGTTCTCCCCTCTGGACTCCAGGCAAGCCCGGATCATCATTAATCCGACCATCTCCCCCTGCGCTCCCGCAACCGGCTGAAACGAAATATGGTCAACTCCGAGGATTTCCTTTAAGAATTCTTCAAGGGAATAGAGGAGATGGAGCGCCCCCTGAACCGTCTCTTCGGCCTGAAGGGGGTGGAGCGAAGCCATTCCCGCCAGCCGGGCGATTTCGTCGTTGATTTTGGGATTATATTTCATCGTACAGGAGCCGAGCGGATAAAAACCCGAATCGATTGAGAAATTTTTCTGGGAGAGCTTCACATAATGTCTGACAAGGTCGAGCTCGCTGACCTCCGGAAGCCCGGGAGGGTCGTCTCTCATCATCGAAGCGGGGAACATCGATTCCAGTCCGTTTTCGGGAACATCCAGCGGAGGGAGATGATAGGCCCTCCGCCCTCTGACGCTTCTTTCAAAAATGAGTTGATCTGTTTTCTGTTCTGGCACTTCTTTTCCCCGCTTCTTTATATCGGGGGGCCTTCGTAAAAGGCACTCAATGCCCCCCGTGCCCCCCCGTAAAGCCCCGGCAAAGCCGGTTGCTTCACTTTATTATATTGGAAATCACGCTGACCAGCCGGTCCATTTCGGCCTTTGTCCTCTTCTCGGTGACGCAAAACAAAAGATAGTTCTGGAGTTCCGGGATATAGCGCCCCAGATCCAGCCCGCCGATGATCTTTTCTTTAAAGAGCTTTTCATTGATCTCTTTCGGGCTTTTATTGAATTTTAACGCAAACTCCTTAAAAAATGGGGACGACCAGGGGACAGACACCCCGGGAAGACGGCTCAGCTCTTTTTGAAGATAATGGGCTTTTTGAGCCGACTGCCGGGCCGCCTCGGCCAGTCCCTCTTTTCCTAAAGTGGCCATATAAAAAAGAGCCGCAAGCGCATTTAACGATTCATTGGTGCAGATATTGGAAGTCGCCCTTTCCCTTTTGATATGCTGTTCCCGGGTTTGAAGCGTCAGGCAATATCCCTTTTTCCCCTTTGCATCGTGGGTCACCCCGACAATCCTGCCGGGGAGCTGGCGGACAAATTCTATCCGCGTTGCGAAAAAACCGACGTAAGGGCCCCCGTAACTCAGGGCGTTCCCCATCGCCTGGCCTTCTCCGACAACAATATCGGCTCCCAGCAATCCGGGGGGCTTAAAGAGGCCCATGGCAATCGGATCAACCGAGACGGCGATTTTCACCCCTTTTTCATGCGCCACTGAAATGATCTCTTTCAGTTCCTCGAGATGGCCAAAAAAGTTGGGGTATTGCATTAATACTCCGGCAGTCTGATCGGTCAAAAGGCTTTTTACCCCGGCGGCTGAAATCACGCCTTTCTCCGAGGGGATGGCCACAAATTTCAGGTCCAGGCCATGGCAATAGGTCCGGATGACTTCCTGATAAAGCGGATGGATTGTGTTTGAGAGAAGAATCTCCGATTTTTTTTTTGGAAATCCTGACCATCATCAGGACCGCTTCGGCCAGGGCCGAGGCGCCGTCATACATCGACGCGTTTGCCGCCTCCATTCCGGTCAGCTCGCAGATGGCGGTCTGAAACTCATAGATCGCCTGGAGCATCCCCTGGCTTAATTCGGCCTGATACGGGGTATAGGCCGTATAAAATTCAGACCGGAAGAGGAGAGGTCCGATTAAAGCCGGAATATAATGGTCATAAGACCCGGCGCCTAAAAAACAGGGGTAATCGTCTGTATTGGCGTTTTGTCCAATCAGGCCTTTGATCTCTGCGCGGATTTGAAGCTCTGAAAGGGGCTCTCCGGTCCGGAGCGGCCGGTTCAACCGGACTTTGTCCGGGATGTCGGTCAGAAGTTCCTCAACCGATCCGGCGCCGATGGTCCGGAGCATGGACTGAATGTCTTCGGAAGTATGCGGGGTGTACGCCATAATAGATGATCCTTTATATAATGGTCTTGTAAAAAGTCGTCATTCCCGTGTAAACGGGAATCCAGTTTTTTCAAGTAGTTATGTGTTTCTAGATTCCCGCTTTCGCGGGAATGACAGAAAACCACCTTTTCAGACTTTTTACAAGACCATCTTTATATATCGTTCTATTTTTTTAAGAAACATTTTTTGGTAATGTCCGCGGGAATCTTTTTGTCCCGGATTCCGACAAAAATATCCCTCTCTTTTTTCCGGTATTCTGACTGAACAAGCGCCAGGCCGATCCCTTTTTGGACAGACGGGGTCAGGTTGCCGCTTGTGACCTCGCCGATCTCTTGATCCTGATAAAAAACCTTGCAATGCTGTCTCGGAACATTTTTAATTTTCAACTCAAACCCGATTAAAATCCTGGGGACCCCTTTTTCCTGTTGTTTGGCCAGGGCCTCTTTTCCGATAAATTCTTCTTTTTTAAAATCGACGAACCTGGCCAGATCGGCTTCGAGTGGAGAAATCTCTTCGGTCAGTTCATGCCCGTAAAGAGCATATCCCATTTCAAGCCGGAGCGTATCTCTTGCGCCCAGTCCGACAGGGGCGAGCTGGTCCTCCCGGCCGTTTTCATAAAACAAATTCCATAAGGCTTCTGTCCCCTGAATGGGGAAATAAAACTCGTACCCTCTTTCGCCGGTATATCCCGTTCGGGCCGCCATGACCGTCACGCCGGCCATCTCTGTTTCAAAAAATTCGGCGTGTTTGAGGGGGCGGAATCTCTCTTTGAGAATTTTATGAAGGATGCCGGGCGCTTGAGGCCCCTGAAGGGCGAGCATCCCCATCCGGTCGCTGACATCTTCGATCGAGACGTTGCGGCCGGACCGGTAATCGAGGAACCACCGATAAATTTTTTCACGGTTGGAGGCGTTCACACATAAAAAATAATCGGCCTCCCCCTTCTGGTAAATAAAAATATCGTCTTTGACCCCCCCCTGAGGATTACAGACCAGCGAATATTGGGCCCTGCCGGGCACAAGGGAAGCGACATTGTTAACCGTCATCACCTGTAAAAAGGCTTTTGCATCGGGCCCCTTAACGGTTAACCGGCCCATGTGGCAGATATCAAACAGCCCCGCATGCTCCCGGACCGCTTTATGCTCGGCCACCACCCCGCTATAAAACAGAGGCATTTCCCATCCGCCGAACTCAACCAGTTTTGCCTTTAATTTTTTATGGGTCTCGTAAAGAGGGGTCCTTTTCATGCGATCTATTCTCCCAGGTATGCCGACCTGACTCTTGGATCATTTAACAGCCGGGCGGCTTCTCCCTCCAGGTTCACCTGCCCGGTTTCCAGGATGTAGGCCCGGTGAGCGATGGCGAGCGCCATTCTCGCGTTTTGTTCCACCAGGAGAAGCGTCAACCCGTCCTCGCTCATTTTTTTAATCATTTTAAAAATCTTTTCGACAATGATCGGAGCCAGTCCAAGAGAAGGCTCATCCATCATTAAAAGCTTCGGTTTTCCCATTAAAGCCCTGCCGATGGCCAGCATCTGCTGTTCTCCTCCGCTGAGGGTCCCTCCCGGCTGGTTTTTCCGGTCAGAAAGAACCGGAAAGTATTCAAAAACCGTCTCCAGACCATTTTTAATGGGATTTTTGCGGAGAGAAAATCCCCCCAGTTCCAGATTTTCCAAAACCGTTAATCCGGGGAAAATTCTTCTCCCTTCCGGGACCTGACAAATTCCCAATGATACAATTTTATGAGGAGAAATCCTAGAAATTTCTTCGTCCTTAAAGAAGATTTTTCCGCTCTTTAAAGGGAGGATTCCCGACAGAGTCATCAGCGCCGTCGACTTCCCCGCGCCGTTCGCTCCGATCAGCGAAACCACCTCCCCTTCGTGGACTTCCAGCGAAACCCCCTTTAAAATTTCAATCGATCCGTAACCGGAATGAAGCTGCTCCACCCTCAGCATTTAAGGCGCTCCCCCTCCCAGATAAGCCTCGATGACGATCGGGTCGCGCCGGATTTCCCGGGGCATCCCTTCGGCGATTTTGGCTCCATGGTCAAGCACGATGATTTTGTCAGAGATCCCCATGACCACCTTCATGTCGTGTTCGATCAACAGGAGCGTGACGCCGGTTTCCTTGATTTTAATCATCAACTCCATCAACAGGCCCGACTCTTTCGGGTTCATACCGGCCGCCGGTTCGTCGAGCAATAGGAGAGAAGGGCCTGTGGCCAGCGCCCGCGCAATTTCCAGCCGCCGCTGGTCCCCGTAAGAAAGCTCCCTCG